>CAMAXD010000073.1 GCA_945861975.1 Candidatus Kuenenia stuttgartensis
TCAGTGGTACAGAGGCCTGTGACCACCGAGGCAGGCTCGGTGGGGTTTGGGGATGTGCGGCCCGTTGAGGCTATGCTGATTCCTTTGGCTGCTGAGGCGGGACATGTGAAGGCCTCTGCACAGACTTCCGAAGTCAGCATCGACGCCACCAGTGAAACGTCAGCCTCAGCTTTGCTGCTAGATCGGAAGCCAGCATTGATAGTCACTCTCGTCCGCGACTCCATCGAGAAAATCGCTCGGGCGATCAAACCACATTTGCCAATTCTGGTCGGAGTGTGGTTATTGGGAGTACTGATTTGCTCCATCCGTCCCATCTGGGGCCTATGGATTCAGTGGCGATTGCGTCATACAGGTTTGCAGCCCGTGCCGGAGTCGATTCAATCAACCTTGAATACGCTGATACAAAAACTGCGACTTACGCGCGCTGTGCGAATTGCCGAGTCCGCTCTGGTCAAAGTCCCGCTGGTTGTTGGCTATGTCCATCCGATGATTCTGCTGCCGGCGAGCGTCATCACAGGGCTGACGTCTTCACAACTGGAAGCCGTTCTGGCTCACGAGCTGGCTCATGTTCGCCGTCATGACTGGCTGATCAATACGCTGCAAGTGATTGCGGAGACATTGCTGTTTTATCATCCCGCAGTTTGGTGGCTGTCGTCACGAATTCGTCACGAACGAGAACTCTGCTGCGACGATATCGCTCTCGGCCTGGACGTCGACAAAGCCGTCTTCGCAAGGACGCTGCTCACGCTGGAAGAACTTCGACAGAAAGCGATAGTTCCAGCGATGGCCGCGACCGGAGGCGATCTGGCTGCGCGCGTGCGGCGCCTGCTGATCACGCCTCACAGCACTCCATCATCTGGCGGAGGCACAATCATGGGGATGTTGGTCGTGGCGATGTCGTTAGTCCTGATGGTGACGTCTTTGTTCGCTTCCGGTCCTCCCGAAAAGGCAAAAGCGACACTCGTTAATTCGACTACAGCGCATCGTGATGATGATGCCACACCGGACGCTGATGGAGATGCGCTACCGGTTGCCCGACAGAATGATTCTCCGGCCGCCGAGCCAAATGCGCGGCAGCGTTCCATTCAGGTGCTTGACGAAAATGAGGAGCCAGTCGTTGGTGCCGACGTTCGACTTTCGTTTCAGCAGGACGGCCAAGTGCCGTCCCCGAAGAATTGGTTGATCGCCGCTAAAACGAAGGAGCAAGGCATTCTTACTGTGGAGGCTCCGTTAGAATCGAATAAGGTTTACATGACCATAGTCGCTGATGGATTCAGCGAGTTCCGCGACCAGCGGCCGGCGATCGGTGAATCGAAAATTCGCCTCAAGCGCGGCCGCATAATTCGTATTCGGGCTTTTGATCAGACTGGTGATCTTCTGCGAAAATCAGTGCCCATGCTGGCTGGCAATCACGGACACTGGGGAAGCGAGTTTACTCCTCAGGCAGATGGGACGGTCAAATCTCCGCCAATTGAACTGAATCGACGATTGATGCGAGTCGTTACCGCTACGCAGAACGGTCTTCTCCTGTTTAGTGATCTCATTGATTTGGAAACAGCTCAACCGGGAGCGGATGGTGTTATAGACGTGGTGTTGAAGTCTGGAGTCAGGATTACCGGGAAGTTGGATGATTCCGTACCACGTCCAGTCGGCGAGGGTTACGTCCAATTGCGAGTCTGCGAGGGACCGAATCACAGGCTTGAAATGCCAACGAGTGAGGTCTCTGATCGGCCAGCATCTCCATGGAGGAATTCGTGGATCTGGGAAGATTCAGCGGCTGTACAACCAGACGGAACGTTTGTCTTCGAATCTGTCCCCTCTGGAGGACTCGCTCAGATTCATGCGATTGTAGATGGCTTCATGTCAGCGAATCCTCCGATTGATGAACTCAGCAAATTGCTACGGGCCCATAATGCGGGCGACATAAAGACGTCTGAAGCACTCCGAAAGTATCTCAGCGGCGTCAACATCTGGCCCCAAATGGTGCCCGTAGATTCAGAGAGCGTGGAGGTACTTGTGAAATGCCGCCCCACAGCCTCCTGCAATCTCCGGATCCTTGATCCTTCGGGCAAACCTGTATCCGGTGCCGCCGTGAGCTTCCACCTAAATGCCACGACGATATTCTCAGGAGCGTTCCCTCCGGGACTCGGTTCCTTTAACAATTCAAATCTTGCGGAGGACATCCTCTATGATGTTTCTCCATTCTCAACGCTAAAGGGTGAACCTTCCCGAACACCACGGGGTACGTTCCGTAACAAGCAGAAGGCATGGGAGAATCGTTCGTATCATGAGGTACTTTCGGATGCGAATGGGCGAGCAATGATTCGAAACCTGCCCGCAGATTGCAGACTAAGTTTCATGGTAAAAGCCGAAGGATTTCTGCTTCCTGAATCTCCGTTGTATCAGCCGCTCAGTCCGAGACATTATATCAGTAAAGATGTGGGCTACATGGATCTGCTGGCAGGCGAAATCAGTGAGTCGACGATCTACCTTGAACGTGCGGAGCCGGAAGCAAACTATCTTGAACAGGATCAGCCAATAGCAAGTCGCAAAATCATGGTGGTCGACCACAACGGCGAGCCGATTGAAGGTGTCTCGGTCGCAGTCGCTGAAATTCGCGTGGGAGCAAAGAACTGGCATAAATGGAGTACACAGCGATTTGGTGCTCCTCAACACGCAACAACGGATCGTTCTGGGCGAGCAGACCTACTGATTCCTGGCCTGATCGAAGGTGTCGTCGCGGAACGAATTCGACTCGCCGTAAACTGGAGGAATGAAAAGGCAATAGTCAGTGGAAAGCTAGTAGAGATACCTTTAAAGGCGGATGGTAGAGTGATCTCCGTTGTGCCAGTTCAAGGACAACCCCAACTTTTCGACGTGATCTACGCTCAAGTGCGATAGCTGATGAAACCGACGAATACAGACCAATTGCTGAGGGGACCTAACTCCTTACGCAGTCCTTCCAGTTGCCTTTCAGTGGTGCGAGCGATTGCTTGACTGTGTCGCCCCGTTTGGTTTTAGAATGCCGTTGCCAGCCATCGGTGACAAGACTTTTGTCCACTCAAGCTCCATGGTCTTATCATTTGCCGGGTGAGAATCCCGCCGGGAGAATGGGCGCGATTGCTTGAGATCTTCAGAATAAGGTGGTTGGCCGGATCCCGTGGCTGCAATGCCGTTGTGTGTGTGTTAGCAGCCAAAAGGATTCTGTATCGATGATACTCGACTGATTTCCCACCTGAACTCTGAAAAGGAGGGTCTTAAGAATGGTCCGTTCATTCTGGTTATGCCTGTCAGTTCTGGCGATCGCGGCGATTGGTGTTGGCTCGCAATTAAGTTCTGCGGCGGATCCCATTGAACCTGCAAAAGCCATCGTTCCAACGAAAACGATTGCACTCGTCTCCGGCGAATTAAAGCAGCACTGGTATACGTGGCTGACGGATGATCGTCACGAGGATCCTCGCGGAGTTTTCGCCATGCAGCCCGATGGGACGCTGCGGATCTCCGGAGACGGCTTTGGTGGACTGATCACGCACAAAGAATATGCAGACTATTATCTCTACATGGAATACCGCTGGGGAACGGCGACTTTTCGAAATCGAGTCAAGGCGGCTCGCGATGGAGGAATTCTGCTGCACTGTCAGGGGCCGGATGGAAACTTCGGCGGAACCAAAGAAGCTCCGGGCCCATGGATGAACTCGGTCGAATGCCAGATCATCGAAGGTGGCGTCGGCGACATTCTCGTGCTGCAGGGTGTCGATGAAGCCGGCAAAATTCTGCATGCCGAAGCCACCTGCGAAATCTCTCGAGATCGTGATGGCGAAGCCGTGTGGACTCAGGGAGGAAAAAAGGAAACCTTCACGGCGGGGCGAATCAACTGGTCCGGACGCGATCCTGACTGGAAAGACGAAATCGGTTTTCGCGGAGCAAAAGATGTGGAGAGCCCCGGTCAGGAATGGACGACTCTGGAATGCTTTGTCAAAGGTGACACGCTGACTTATCGGGTTAACGGAGTCATCGTGAATCGCGCGGAGAACGTGCAGCCGCGACAAGGCAAGATTCTGCTGCAGACCGAGGGAGCAGAGATGTTCGTACGCAAAATGGAACTACGACCATTGCCGAAAGAGATTCCCTGATCTCTATCGGCTGCATCAGAGTGTTGACCTAATCAGCCGAAACGCGTTAGCGGTCTGTTGATTTAGTCGTTAAACGACAGCCTTCCCAGCGATTCCGCATGTCGACTGATGACCTGTGCATTCAAATAAGAATCCAATTCAACTCGGAACACCGATGATTATTGATTCACATCAGCACTTCTGGAAACTTGATCTCCCGTTTGAGTATGGATGGCTGCATGAGCCGCAGCATAAACCCATCTGTCGAGATTTCCTGCCGACAGATCTGAAGACGCATCTGCAGGCCACAGGTATCACGAAGACCGTTTTTGTACAGACTCAGCACAACGTCGCCGAAAATCTCTGGGTGCTGGAGATGACGAAAGACCATGACTTCATCGCCGGAGTCGTGGGCTGGGTCGATCTTGCCAGCGCGTCCTGTGAAGAACAGCTAAGTGAGTTCCTCGGCAATCCGAAGTTTGTTGGCATTCGTCACGTGACTCAGGCCGAACCGGACGACAACTTTATTGTTCGGCCGGACATCATTCGAGGCCTCAAGGTGCTGCAGAAGCATCAGGTCCCGTTTGATCTGCTGTTCTTTACTCAGCATCTGAAGCATGCGGCCACGCTGGCTGCAGAGTTACCCGACCTTCCCATGGTGATTGATCATTTATCCAAGCCGAAAATCAAGGACCAGAATATTTACGACTGGAGTCTTGATCTTCGCCGCGCGGCGGCCTTTCCAAACATCTATTGCAAGCTAAGCGGCATGGTGACGGAGGCTGACTGGAAGAACTGGAAGCCAGCTGATCTGAAGCCTTACGTGGAGACTGCTCTGGAAGCGTTCGGTCCGGAACGCTGCATGTTTGGATCTGACTGGCCGGTCTGCGAGTTAGCGGGCTCCTACGAAACGGTCTTTTCTACTCTGCGAGAACTCACGCAAACGCTGTCTACATCGGAACAGAATCTGATCTTCGGGGAAACTGCCAAACGCTTTTATCGGCTGCAGGTGTAGACGATTGCCGATTGGATACAATTAAGGGGTTGTTGGCCCCTGTCTTGTTTCATCAGCACACTGCGTAAATCGATCTGTCTCCGAAAGCATTTGAACAATGACCGCTCTTCCTGCTGACAAACCACTCGTCCTGGGAACTCATACTTTGAAGTCTCGCCTGATCGTCGGGACGGGAAAGTATGCAACGTTGGAACTCATGCAGGAATGTCTCGAAGCCAGCGGCTCCGACGTGATCACTGTCGCCGTGCGACGTGAGCGACTGGTCGATGCCTCCGGACGAAATATTCTCGACTTCATCGACCTGAAACGATACACGATCCTGCCCAATACGGCAGGATGTTTTAACACGGAAGACGCCATCCGAGTTGCCCGACTGGGTCGTGAAATCCTGCGAGGACTCGAGAACTCCGGCGCGGACTGGGTGAAGCTGGAAGTGCTCGCGGATACTCGCACATTGCTTCCGGATCCCATCGCTACGGTCGAAGCCTGCAAGCAACTTGTCGACGATGGGTTTCAGGTGTTGTGCTACACGTCGGATGACCCGATTACAGCTCGTCGCCTGAAAGCGGCCGGGGCAACTTCGGTGATGCCGGCCGGGAGTCCAATCGGAAGTGGTCAGGGCGTGCTGAATGCGAACAACATTCGTATCTGCCTGGAGTATCTCAAAGAGAATGATCCGGATTATCCCGTGATCATCGACGCCGGCGTCGGCACCGCCAGCGACGTGGCCTTTGCGATGGAACTCGGTTGTGACGGCGTCCTGTTGAACACAGCTATCGCTAGTGCCGCGAATCCTTTGCGGATGGCCGTTGCCATGAAACAAGCCTGTGAAGCCGGCCGCAACGCGGTGCTCTCCGGCCGGATTCCTCGCAAGTTGTACGCGACAGCTTCCAGTCCAACAGAGGGCGTGATCAGTCGACCGTTGGGTTAGAAGAATTTCTCACGGAGGATATAATCCCCTCTGCATTTTCACCTGTCGACAATTCGGAAAGTTCACGAGCTATGAACATTCAGAACATGGTCAGGTTCGCCCTGCTGCTCATTTTGAGCTATTGCACAGGCACTCAGCCCAGCGTTGCTCAGGACGGCGTCGTGGCTGACACGTCGGCGACGCTCACGCTGGAACAGCTCAAGGCTGAAGGGGCCTCAAATTCGCGATATAGGCAACACAAGGAGGCTCCTGCGGCGGGCAAAGAAACTCAGACGAAGGACACTGCCGCTGCGTTCGAACAGCTCATTAAACCGGTGCTGAAAGAAGCTTGTGTGCAGTGTCACGGGCCGGATCATGTCGAAGGCAACATCCGGATCGACACACTGAATCCTGACCTTGTGAACGGGCCGGACTCGCACTGGTGGCTGGAAGTTCAGGCCGTACTAAGCAACGGTGAGATGCCTCCGCCGGATGCAAAAGGACTCAAAAGCAGCGATCGCGCCTTGGTTGTCGAATGGCTGGCGGACGAAATCCAGCGGGCCTCGAAAGTGCGACGTGAAACCGGCGGGCATTCGTCTTTTCGTCGCTTGACGCGATACGAATACAACTATGCTCTGCAGGATCTCCTGGGAGTGAAGTGGAATTTCGCGAAGGATCTGCCGCCCGAATCTCACTCCGACGATGGCTTCCAGAACAGTTCTGAGCTGCTGCATATGTCGGTTGGACAACTGGAGTCGTATCGCCAGATTGCTCTCACCGCACTGCGACGAGTCACTGTGCGAGGTGAACGGTCTCCGGTGATTCATTGGGGCATCTCAATGGAAGAAGCGGCCGATCGCGAATGGCCAAAACAGCAGGAGGAACTTGCCAAAGCCAAAGAGCAGTTCAAGGATGATCCGGTCAAGCTGCAACAGGAAGTGGAACGACTCACAGCAAGTTTCAAACAGCCTCACGATCGGCCGTACTATCGCGAACTCTCAAGCGGCGACACGGCCCGCGCAGGCTGGGATTACGGTGGCGCGAAGTATGCGTTCGACCCCGAGGGAGCAGAGCCGAAGTTTCCGGAAACTTTTGATCATGTGGCTCTGATCCCTTCCGGGCGCAATCAGGAACTGACGGTCGAACTCGGTGACACGATTCCTGACGAAGGAATCATGCGAGTTCGAGTGCGGGCCTCAAAAGAAGCCACCGAAGAGAATCGCGTTCCCAGTTTACAGCTTGAGTTTGGTTTTCAGGCCAGCAATGAAGGCCGCGCTGAGATTCGCGTGAGCACTGCGGACACTCCGATTACCGCAACGGCTGATGCTCCGGCGATTTATGAGTGGGATGTGCCTCTTGGTGAAATCTATCCGCGCAACGCATTTCGTCGCGAGTCAAAGATGGGGGATCTGCCGAGCCCTTCGGAGTACATCCGCTTCATCAACAGTTCTGTCCCGCAGGGCGGACATGGGGCGATTCAAATCGATTATGTTCAAGTGCTGGCTCCATTCTATGAGGAATGGCCGCCTCGATGTCACAAACAGATCTTCTTCGACAGTGAACATCGGGCCGATGAAGCGATCTATTCCAAAGAAGTGCTGACTCAGTTTATGGCACGTGCATGGCGACGTGATCTGACTGAGGAAGAAATCCAGCAGAAGCTGAAACTGTTTCATGCGATCCGCAATCAGTGCGACAGCTTTGAAGAGGCGATACTGGAAGTCCTGGCGGCCGTATTGTCGTCTCCGAAATTCCTGTACGTCGTCCACGAGGGTCATGAAGCCGACAAAGATTCAGAGGCATCCGCTGCGACAATTCGTCTGTCATCGGAGGAACTCGCATCACGATTGTCGCTGTTCCTTTGGTGCAGCATTCCGGATGACACGTTGCGGAAGCGTGTCTCCAGTGGGGAACTGGCTGATGCAGAGATCCTTCGTCAGGAGGTTGATCGCATGCTGCAGGATCCGCGAGCAGAACGGTTTGCCGAGCAGTTCGTCCAACAATGGCTCGACATGCAGCTGCTGGATTTTCTGACGCTGAACAACGCGGAACCGGAACTCAAAGAATCCATGCAGAAAGAGCCTGTCGCGTTCTTTCATGAAGTGTTGCGGCACAATGAAAGTGTGCTCAATTTTATCCATGCTGACTACATGATGGCCGACGAACGTCTGGCGGTGCATTGCGGTCTGCCGGATGTGCGAGGCAACACTTTCCAGCGCGTCGCATTGAATGGGACTCAGCACCGCGGTGGCTTGCTGACGCAGTCGGGACTTATGGCGATGAATTCCAACGGTGCCGATTCGCATCCTCTGAAGCGTGGTGTCTGGTTGTTGAAGTCTGTGCTCAACGATCCGCCTCCACCACCACCGGCCGCAGTTCCGATCATCGACCTTGCGGATCCTGAGATCGCGAAGTTGACCCTGAAACAACGAATCGAGAACCATCGCAATCAGGCCGCTTGTTTTTCCTGCCACGCCAAGATTGATCCGTGGGGAATCGCCTTCGAAAACTACGACGCCCTTGGACGTTGGCGTGATCAGGTCAACGGTGTGCCGGTGGATGCATCCAGCCTGTTGTTCAATCAGCAGGAATTGAAGGGAGCCGACGGCCTGAAGCGATTCCTTCTACAGAACCGACAGGATCAGTTCATTCGAGCAACGGTGCATAAACTTGCAACTTTTGCACTGGGCCGTCCGCTGACCTTCAGCGATCATGCTGATATCGACAGCATCACAGCTGAGGTTCGGCAGCAGGGAGACGGTTTGGCGACCATGATCAACTGCATCGTGGCGAGCGAGCTGTTTCAGACGAAGTCGCTTCGAGCGATGTGAACGGCTGGAGGCAAAGTCGTCTCGCTCTCACCGGAGCGGTTTCCGGTATCACATCCCGGGGTTTCGAGTTGTGAAGAACAAGTGGCAATCGTTGGCGGGGATCTTTCTCGGTGAACGTATACCTCAGATTGCAGCTGCAAAACTGCAGGATTCTCACGCGCCAAAAATTCTTCGATGAACGAACTCATATCCTTGTCCTGCACGATGACCTCGCGTGTCCATCAGCTATTCATTCGAAGTCTTCGGGAAAACGTTTTAGCCTGATGGCAGCCGTCAACAAATCGTCGGAATCATCAATGATGCTGGTGGCGTTTTTGGAGATCTGCTCCGCCTCATCACATAGAGTACGCAGATCCAGACCGCCCAGGTGATCAGTGAGTCCGTCGATCGTCTTCTCCGATACCAATTGAAAAAGTTCACGTGCACGCGCGGCATGTCGTTGAACGCCGATCGGGCGACCTTCACGAACCTTGGCACCGGCAGCAGCCAGCTTGATCAGACCCTTGAGAAAATCGGCTTCCCTGCCGGATCGACCGCACGCAATCCAGATCTGCTCCCAGGTTTCGTGAGCTTCCCAATAGAAACCGTGGTTGAACAGGTCGATGCCGAAGAGATACTCGCGGGACTTGCGCCATTCGGAAACCAGACTGAGCGTCGCTGGAGAACTCTGAGAGACTTCGCCCGATGAGATCTCATGCTGCTGATAGCTGTGTCCGGCCGGATGACTGATCGGACGGGGCTGGCACACCTCTGTTTGGATACGACCATTCTTCCTCGTACGCTCCATGACATTCCGAGCACTTGGCCATGAATAACTGCCGTCCATTTTCGGCGAGAGTTTGATCGATCGCACCAGAATACTTTTTTTTGGGGGTGGGGGGGGGGGCAACGACATAATATAGGACAGCACATCGCAGAAATTTTCTTCGTACCGCCGACAGAACTCCGGTCCGTTTTCCGGAACCAGCAGCACCTCAACCAGATTAAACTGCATCAATCCGCGTTGTCCTTTCTCCGCGTTGTCCTTTCTCCGCAATTCCGTCGATGTCCATCGACGGTCTTTTGTAGAACCACCAAGGTGGTGCATCCATGTCATGATCGGTAAAGGATTTCGGCAGCACCAGCACCTAGATCCATACGACTGGGAGGCTTCCCCTGCCGCAATTTCACGGCAAACGTTTCCTCGGTGATTAACTACAGCACGAGGCGATTGTTCGGTGCTCCATTAGCGTTTCGTACACGGCCGGATAACCCATGAAGTTCCGGCGATGTTCCTCCTCGTCGGCAAGCGACGTGATGCAAAGGTCCTGTGTCACATAGTCGATACCGTCCCACAATCGGATCAGTTTGATGTACTGAGAGATCGCCGAATTTTCAGCAGTGAATACCCCTTTGATCACCAAGACAAGGTCCGTTGCGTCGGCTTTTGGCTACAATGACGAATGATTGGACTTGAGGTCAGCACTGCCCGGAACTCTGCCGCCGATCGTCTTGATCCGACGAGCCGGGATCTGGGCGTGAGCCGATGCCTCAAGGACATCTGCCTGAAGTGCTTTCTTGATCTCTTTTGCGCGTACACCATCAAGGTTTACAGAGTTAGCGATGTAATCGGTGACTGTTTCCAGTTCCATCCAATCGGCAACCTTGGGTTCCGCAATGATCTATTCCGTTGCACTGGACATGTTTGACTTTCAGATAAAAGTGGGTCTAGAACACGTGGAACTTGATGTTGGACAAGCCGAACAGTGCCAGCAGTCGTGAGTTGCCGTCCTGACCAATTGTCATCAGACGACGCTTAGACGTTGCGACGATCACTGTCAGCCCAACAGATGTGAGGGCTGAGGAGATTGCCGCCAGTCGGACACGTGCTGCGCTCAGGGATCCCAAATCTCGCAGCATCTTGACGGCCATACGCACAGAAGGCAGTTCCACCAGAATGTCATTTCCGTTGCCCCGCAGAGTCACGTGCTGACCGTCGATGCCGATCACAAGATCAGCAAAAACGGAAAGTCGTCGATTGCGGGTCACTTTTCCTCTCCACTACGAGTCGTGATGCGAACCGCTCCGTTCAGTTTCCATGTCGCCCGCTCAGCGTTCGCAGCTGTACTTCCGGGGACAGTTACTTCAAGGTTCTCAAACTTGTAGGCGATCTCGGCATTTCGTTCCGTGAGGAGGTCGTACAGACCGATCGCTAGTTCCGGCCACGTTTTCGTAAGACTGACGTCTGACATAATTTTGTCCAGCATGATTTTTTTTCGAAGACAATCAAAACTCTTTCTGCTTTCTAGTCGCGGCGGTGGTAATGACCAGCATTTTTTTTCCCGTAGAGAAAGAACGGGATGAGTTCTCAGCTCTGTGGTTTGGTGCCAACGCCGCGTCCTCATCGGTTTCGTTCGGATATTTTTGAAGCTGGCGAATGCCTGCAAAATTGTTCGTTAAGTCACACCACCCGCGACGCAGCCAACCGCGGAGCATGTTCTGCTTGGGTGTGCGAGTCCACGAAGACCGAGATGTATGCGTTTAAGTCATTGTTTTTTTCAGTCACGTTTTTAATTTACTTGCAAATAGGCCGAGGCATTGGTGCACAGTGGCTGGCGGCCCTCTCGCTCGCTCTGTTCGCAGGGTTGATGCGGCAGTGTTTCGATGCATAAAAGAGGAACATTTGCTTTGGGCATTCAGCTTGCACCGCTGTTGGTTGGAGGTGACGCGATCGCGGCTTTATTCGTCTGGAAGCTCGTCAAACAAACCCCGCGTCTGCGTCTTCTTTGGCGGCACGCTCTTTGATGGTCGTTTGCGCCGCGAAACTCGCTCCTTCTTGCGTGATCCGTGCTTGAGATAGATTGCCGTTGTAGAAGTTTTGGCTTCCGGTGAATTGCGTATGGCGTACAGCTGGCTCGCCATCCACTTAGCACGCTCGGTGAAGGGCACCACTGGTCCGGGGTAGCCGGAAACTGACTTGGCATTGATGATGTGCTCGGGCGTTGTATCCTGCAACTCCGGCACCCATTGTTTCACGAAGCGGCATTCGGAGTCCCAGTCGGTGAGTTGTTTCGTTGGGTTGTAGACTCGAATGGCGTTCCATCCGACAACTCCAGCCTGCATCTGAAGCTGATTCAAGTGGATTCCGGGATCGTAGTCTCGAAACACTCGAGCAAGGTGTGGGTGGATGAGCCGCCAGTCGAGGTGGAGCACGTGGCATGCGAAGCTCACGACCATCGCCCGCATGCGAAAGTTGACGAAGCCCGTGGCCGCCAGACATCGCATAACAGCATCAACCAACGGATAACCCGTGCAGCCGTCTCGCCATGCCTTATGCAGCTGCTCGTTATTTTCGAACTGCAAGTTGCGGTAGCATGGGTGAAGGGCATGAAACTCGAGTGCTGGTTCAGATTCAAGCCGCTGAGTGAAGTGGTCTCTCCAATGCAGCCGACTCAGGAACGCCTGCAAACTCTGCTTCCACCGTGATGATTGCGGATCGTCAGGGTCGAGTGCCGCAAGCCGTTCGCGGACTGCGTGCCAAACCTGGCGAGCTGTGAGTGTTCCCCAGGCAAGATGGACACTCAGTCGCGAGCCCGCGGCGAACGCAGTGTTCGGCGAGCTGATGCCGCCCCGATAGGACCGTCCGCGATGAGTGAGGAAGGCATTGAGCGTTTTGAGGCCATCCGCTTCACTAACCGGCTGCCAATGGCCGTTCACCGAAAAGGCTTGCAGCCTCGGGAATGTTGTTGCGGCTGCCAGTTGGCGGAGTGTGTCGGACTGATGAATTGCGGGCACTGGGAGAGGCCGAGCATTCGCAATTCGGGAACGCCACATTTCCTGCAGGCGGTCACGGTTCACTCCGCTCCGACGCACGCTCGACTGTGGAAACTCCTGGTAGGCAACGCCCCGCTCTCGACACCACGCGGCCACGGCCCGATCGCGACGAAACGTGATCTCGTTGCCGACTTCTTCATGGGAGAGAAGATGAGTGAACGGCACCCGGGCATGTAACTTGGCCAACTTTTCCACGGCCTCGCCATGCGCGATGACGACATCTGCGTTGTATTTGCGGAGCGTCGTTCGCAATCCAGACAGTGCCTGCCATTGAGCGTTGGCATGCATATCGGATGTGTCGTCAGCCGCGAGCAAAGACGGCTCGAAACAGAAGAACGGCAACACCTCAAGACCGAGTCTCTCCGCCTCGGCAAGGCATGCGTTGTCGGTCAGCCGGGCATCCCGCTTGACCCACCAGACGGCGACGGGGCGAGTCAACGGGATCCCCTTTGACCAGCTAAGCTCTTCCGGCAGGTCCGCATCTGGTCGACCCTGAAAAGCCCGCGCGCAGTTTCAACCCAGTCGAGCATGGCAACATCGGAACGGACTCCAGACCTTCGACTGCCTGCACGTTTTTGAGCTTGCGTTTGCGACGTTGTTTCTGCACTCTTCATGCGGAACATCGTAGACCGTTTTCTGACAGTTCAAGGTTGTCATCACAACCCCGGCTCGTCCAACTTCAAGCTCTTAGCGTCGCAAATTGCGTCAGCAGCTCCGACACCTGAAAGGAATGCCCTGCAACCCGCCCGCCAGCGAGCCAGTCTCCGCGCACCGCCAGTCCGACCCCGTGGTCGAACAGTATCCGTCGGTCGTCGTCGGCTGAACCGCTGCTGTAGCGCCAGCGGTGCGGCCGTTGCTGCGTGCAGCCGAGTTCGTGAGAACTCGGAACATCATCGTGGGCAGACTAAATCCAGCAGCGGCGGAGTGTGACTGATGCTGACTCCCAAAATGGGAAGAATCCTTTGGTCGCCATCGGGAAAAAGGTGATGTCATGGCCTCGATCAGCGTACCGGAGCTTGATACCAGTGGTTGCAAGTTCAGCTGCCAGTGCGGCGAAGGCTTCAGCGACAAATCCTGTGAGTGGCCGAAACGCCCACACCTCGACAACTCTGTTCTCCCGACACCAGTCGGTGACTTGTTCCGCGCTGCGAGCCAGCGTCACGTTCCCGACGCGGGTATCTGCATCAGCGCAGGCCCCGATGATCCACTCTTCCACTAAGTTGCATGGACGATGTTGCGGCCTCTCATTGACGACATATCGAACGGTCGGAATTGCGGACCAGGCATCGGGCAACGGCCCGCAGTCTTCATCATGCAGGATCACCGCCCGCGGTTGCACCTGGCCGGCATCAGGTCCGAGAGTCGGCTTCACTGCGGCGATCCTCGCAAAACCATCGTCCCGAAGCGAATGAGCCGACTCATCAAGTTCGCCCGGCTTCGGTACCCATCGACCGTTAGTATACTTCGCGATGTTATCCGCCCGCGCGAGGTAGTGTTTGCCCGGAGTTTGAAGCCCAGCCACCCATCGCCAGGAGATCGTGTTGGAAGCCGGGTCACCGTCCAGAAGGTGGTCCAGAAAGAATCGAGCACCCATCGCCCATGGAAGCTTCAGCGTGAATATCCAAACGCTCGCAAACCACATTCGTACGTGGTTGTGAAGATAGCCTGTGGAAGTTAGTTCGTCGCACCAGGCGTTAAAGTACGGCAAGTCCGTTTTCCCAGAGATCGCACAGACGAGACGATCCTGGTCCGACCCGGGAAGTGTCTCGTCGAGCGTCCGAAGTTGCGTGAGGTAGGCTTTCCAGACGCTCGGCCGGGCTTCGAGCCAACCCTTCCAGTACGTTCGCCAGACGACCTCCTGCGCGAACTTCTCGACTCGCCTGAGTCCTCCGACCGTACGAGCGAACGCGAGGACTTCTTCCTCCAGGATCATCCGCCGCCGGATGTATGGAGATAGACGGGTCGTCGTCCACCCATCCGCGTAGTTTCGCGACGTGGCATAGTCCCCTATGACTTCAGCGAGTTCGTTCAGTCGCGTTAAGCCGTGTATCCGAGTGGGAAACAACGCCGCCAAACTACGTCCGCTTTCAGCCATGTCTTCCTCTGCTTTGGGGATATCGTCAGTTGGAGAAGCAGTAACACGCGAGCGGCGACTGGCTCAGCACCACTCAGAGGTTTACGCTCACACCTGCCAATCGTAGCATAACGACAGTGGACGTTCTCTCTGTCGATTCAGTGACGGCCGAGCCATGCCGCGAAGATCCCCGACGCTGAACAGATAATCAATGCGTGTGATAGTGCTGACCTTCGGTGTTACTCAAAGCCAGATGAACACCTCAAGACTGTGTCAAAGCTGCGAAAAGTTCCCCGAAAGCTATTCAGGTGGAGCCGTCCAAAGCAATCTTTCACACCTCCCCAACCTGCTCCGGTCAAATCGTGCGACGCGTCCAACAATACGGCGATTAACCACTCGGGTGTATTCACACTGACGTCAGTCAGGGAACGGTTAGTTGCCTTGATGACGAGTGCCAAAATACGGTTGATGTGGCAAGACTGGCGACAGATGCTCCGATGTGCTTGCTAACTCAGCACTCACCGTCCTGAGGGAGTTCTCCAAATTCTCTCGGTCCGGATTTAACACATCGAACGACCCGGAGATCGAACCTTCCTCATCACGCGTCGGTCACGACCGACGCGGGCAACCGGCATTCGTTTCAACGCTCCGGTCCGACACGCCGGTAGACTCTGACGCTCAGGTGCCCGTTGACGCTGCGCTGCGAGTCGCTGCAGTCGAGACAGCGTCCTATACGTTGTGACGGCACACCAGGGATTATTGCATTCCCAGCGTGGCTCGACTCCGATGTAAACTCACACAGCAACAGGTTGTGTCAGTGACAAAGCGTGCGGATGAATCAGCATCTTGCCGACAAAAAACCATCGGTGACATTTCCAATGCCTGAGCCGTTTCCGTGGTGCGGCCGAAACCGTTGCAACTCACTGCTCGAGACCGAATCCGATACCGACTTGGTCGTACTGCGTTACCGACCCTCACCAATTGAAGAACACGCATTTGCTGGTAAGTGTCGGCCAGATTCGACGTACTTCCTGTCTCCCTGAACCGTTGCTATGTTTTTTCACTTCATTCGTTGTTTGCGATCAGGTAAAATCAACCGTCCACTGTGTGTCAGCTTATTTCGCCCGGACCATTCGAATTGACTGATCCAACGATGGGTTCCGTAGTTCTCGTCTCTCCGACACAGACGTCATCAAAGGTCTCTGAAACATGCAACTGAACTCCCTGGATCGTCGTCGATTTCTTCGCGGAACGGGTGTGGCTTTGGCCTTACCGTTGTTCGAGTGTGTTGCGTCGGCGAAGCTGCGAGCGAATGACGACACCAATTCCATAAAGCGACTGGCGTGTATCTACTTTCCCGATGGCGTGGGGATGCCCCTGCCGGAAGATCCGTCGTATAAAGACTGGTCATGGTTTCCCCATGGAAACGGCAATGACTTCACGTTTTCAAAATGCGGCGAACCGTTCGAGCCGCTGCGGAAGGACCTGACCATCCTTTCGGGGTTTTCGCATCCAGCCGTTCGTAAAGTTCACGGGCACTGCAATGCCGATCAATTCCTGACGGCCGCTTCAACAGGAACCGGTGGCCCCTATCAGAATTCGATTTCTTTGGACCAGGTTTATGCGGCTCATGTCGGCAACCAAACACGATTCTCATCGATCGTGATGTCGACCGACGGCGGCACCGGAACACCTCGTGGAGCACAAACGCTTTCCTTCGATCACAACGGCCGCGCGATTCCTGCGGAGAATCGTCCGAAGCGAGTTTTCGACATGCTGTTCGTCAGCAGCGACGAAGATGCCGCGCGTCGATTAGCACTCAATAAGAGCGCGCTGGATGATTTGATGGAGGATGCCGCTTCGTTACGCCGGAAGCTGAACGTATCTGATCAGCGCAGCCTGGACGAATATCTGGAATCGGTGCGTGAAGCGGAGCGACGAGTCGAAAAGGCAAGGCACTGGATTAACACGCCACTGCCGGTTGTCAAAGAGGATCACCTGAAGCTGGACATCACCCCGGATGAACCTCGCGCCTATGTGCAGACGATGTTTGAGCTGATCTATCTGGCGTTCAAGACGGATTCAACGCGTGTCGCAACGTATCAGATTGGTCGAGAAAACGGATTTGGTATCAGCGATCATCTGGCCAGAGCCGTCGGATATACATTGGCCCATTCGCTGACTCATGAGACAAAGAATCCTGACGGATGGAAACGCCTGGGAGTTTACTGCCAGTTCCTGAACGAAGAGTTTGCTCGATTCGTCACACGTCTGCAGCAGACGCCGGAACCCGCCGGCAAGGGGAACATGTTGGAGAATACGCTCGTGTTCTTCGGGTCTGCCTCGAGCGCTTTTCATCTGTCGCGTAATTATCCGCTGGTGCTCGCCGGTGGTCAGAACATGGGTTTCCGCCATGGCCAGTACATCAACAACGCAGGGGCCGATCCTCAGGCCGGCGCCTGGGACGGCGGCACCGAACCCTGGCAGTTGGAAGTTAAGAAAGAAGACAAACCTCTGTCCAACGTCTTTGCCACCATGCTGCGGCAACTGGATGTACCAACTGAGACGTTTGCGGACAGTGACGGTCTGGTCAAAGAACTATTGAGTGATCCGGCGTGATTGAATATTGCCTTCAAAAAATAGATCCGGAGTTGCTCCGTGTCAGCCGCCTCATCACCCTGTGGAGGACGAGCGAGAACTCGCCGCTCTTTGGCACAAACTGTGCAGCAGTGCAGCGGTAGAAACTTTAGGCGTTTAAGAACAAGGCAATTGCACATTTTATGGTCGACAATGATCAACTTCACCGCGACATGTGTCTTCTGGAGGAATTACTGGAGCGTGTTGTTGCGGAGGATGAGGGAATTGAAGCCGTTCAATTGGTTTCCGAGATTCGCCAATTAGCTCGCGACCGTCGAGCTAATGTGCCAGGCGCGGAAACAGTTCTCGCCAAAAAAATTCAGGGCCTGAGTGAAGATCAGGTTCGGCTTGTAGCACGCTCTCTGAGCATCTTCTTTGATCTGGCAAACCTTGCTGAAGATCGCCAACGAGTTCGTGTGCTGCGTCATCGAGAGCAGGCCCGTCATCCGGATCCGATCAGTGAATCAATTGGCGCGTCAATTCAACAGTTGAAAGCGGCGGGCTTCGACGCAGAAGGAGTTCAGCAGGCGTTGAA
>CAMAXD010000074.1 GCA_945861975.1 Candidatus Kuenenia stuttgartensis
CTTCACAACTTCCTGCAACGTCTCGCGTTCCCGCTCGGACAACCGAACGATATACTTCTTCTGCATGCAACACCTCCTTGTTGCACGCAGCTTCTCCAAAAACAGTCGTTTGACCAATCCCAAGTTTTAGCTGTGACAAAGCACTAGACCTCAACTGGACCTCAACTGGACCTGAAACAGTCACTGCACAGCGAGCTTCGCAACCTCGTCAGCCGTCAATGCTCGATTGAACACAGCAGCTTCGTCAAGACGGCCTTCCCAGTTGGAGTCGTTGTCGCTGCGGCCGCCGAGCATGAGGTCTTCAATCGCAACCGCCGGAGCTTTACCTTCGATTTCCAGCTTTCCGTTCAGATAAACCTGAACCTTCTCGCCATCACGAACCAGAACGATGTGGCTCCAGACCCAGCGAGGAATCTCGGTCTTGCCTGCCAGACGCTCCTCTGCAGACTGGCCATGCTGATAAATCAACGCCCCTGTATGTCCGCTCTTTCCACCGACACCCAGATGCTCACCAAAAGCGCTCAAGCCATGGTCGTGATCTCGCGAATAAAACCAGCCGCTGACATCACGCCCATCGTTCGGCATGCCGTTCCAAATCCAGAGGGACACGCTGTAAGATGTTCCCAGATCGGCTGCTCGAGAACGCAGGCGGCCACCAACAAAATGTGGTGCTCGATTGGTTGCGTTTGCTCCACAGAACGCGGCTGACTGCGGACCTTCCAGATAATACGTAATCGCAGCTTCGTAGTGAGCATCACGATGATGGCCGCTGGAGTCTGCTGCGACCGGGCCGGTAAATTCATTCAGGCGCCACCAGGCGACAGGCTTCAGCGATTGAATCGTTTCTGAGGCTGTTCCGACTGGTAATCCATAGCTGCGGCGAGCTTTCCCGCTGACGGTTTCCAGCAAACTGATGGCAGCCTGAGTAATCTTCGCTTCTGCCTTCACTTCCAGGCCGGCCGATCGAGCTTCCCAGGTGTTGTAACCGCCGAAGGCATGCTGTTCGACCGGCGGAATATAACCGTCGCCACCGTTGGCCAGTTCAATCACCATAGTGTGCGCCATGGGACTGGCCGCTTTGATCTTGAGCCCTGTGATGGCATACGTTTCGTTCGGCGTTGTTGCGATACCGATGTCCCCGATTCGCAAAGCCTGAACGACGATTTCCGCCTGCTGCGCTTCATGCAGCAGGATCTGTTCGCGAGCGTAAACCTCAGTCTGAGTCGTCGGCAGGCGATCTCCCACTTCCTGCATGATGCGTTGAGACCATTCCAACAGTTGCTTATCCGGAACTCGATACTTCAATGTCATTCGCTGTTCGGCCATAGCGATGCTGACATCATCACGATACGACACGCCTTCCAGAGCCTTTATCGCGATATCCAGAAGACCGTTGGCGTACGTGTCGATTGTTAATGTGGGATCCCACGAATCTGGCTTTGTGTAGTCACGACGCCAGATGTCGCCGCTGCAACCGTGTGACATCATGCCGACAAAACTGCTGTCCGGAGCAAGGCGTTGCTTCAGCCCTTCACTGAACAGTCCAAAGTAATCTGCACTGATGTCGGAATCCCCAAAGTAGTGCATCGAGAAATTCCCCAGCACCGCCAGCGGCTTTCCATCACGAGTCTGGACAGAGATGAGTGACAACTGAGGATCTTCAGGCCCGGCTTCACCGACGGCATCGTCCCAGTTGGCTCCGGCATGCATATTGGCTCGCACAGTGAGATTGCCAAACGGATCTTCCGCGATGCGATCTGGTCGACGAATCCATTGTCGTAAAGCGGTGTATTCTGGTGCTTCGGCCGAAGCGAAACCAATCCGAGCCGGCTGTTGAGCCGCCTGCGCTGCCGCGATGGCCTGTACCACTTTTTCACGCAGGAACGGGATGTAATCCAGATCAGCATCTGTCCCCAGACATCCCATCGACGCAGGGGCCGAGTGAGAATGTGTGGCTGAAATCAGAATGCGATCGGTCGGAATCCCGGTCTTCACCTTCGCAAGAGCCTTGATGTCGTCCAGAAGGACTCGGCCAATCATACAACTGTCCACGACCACGATCGCCAGTTGTTCTTTACCATCGCCGAAGTACAAAGCTCGCGCCATCACTCGCGTCTTGACCTTATCCAGACTGCGACTAGTCATGCCCCCATTGACCAGCACCGGAAGCTTGTCCGGTGTGACATCTACAACTGCAGCGCCGGCCTTGAAGTCCGCTTTGGCTAAGTCAGCAGCAGAGACAAGCAGCAGCGTCGCAAAAGTGAGGAGAAGTCGGGCCGGATAAGAACGTGTCGGAGCCGGGGTTGTGTTCATGATAAGATCTCCACGACAGAAATTGCCGAAGCTGAGCAGGAGTGATTTTTGAGGAGGGAGACTGGCGTTCAGAGGACCGCCATTCTGAACGAACCAATCCCGTCTCGCAAACGCCACAGGAAATTTGGTAGGTCACGTCTGCCGGGCGGGACTTCGCGACTTGTGTGCATTTGGGGAACCATCGAAGGCGGTAAACGTTTAATCCCTCATCACTGATCTTGGCGAGAAAACCGGAAGCACGAAAACGTGTCATGCGTTCGGCTGCGCGCAAAATCGCAATTTGTCACTCGGAGAGTGACGGCGACTTTGGTACGCACTCTTCATGAACGAATTGTCCACTCCGTCTACAGGATTGGGCGACGTCTCCGCGATTGCTACAGTGCGGAGCGTTGTAGGTCGGTCATGGCAAGGAAGTGACGATTGCCGAATCACAAGGGGACGACGTAGAACAGGGAGCGAGGCACACATGGCAATTGGAATCAGTCCGCTTGTGGATTTTGCGTTCAAGCTGGTGCTGGGCAATCCAGAGCATTCTGGAATCACGATCCACTTTCTTAACTCGATTCTCGTCGGTCAGCCACGGATCACTCATGTGAAATTTCAGAACCCGTTTCTGGACAAGGAATCGGATGACGACAAATTGTCTGTTCTGGACATTCTGGCCACCGACGAGCATGGGCGGCAATTGAACATCGAAATGCAGACTTCGCTGCCGGCCGGGATGTCGCAGCGGCTGACATATTATGTTTCGGCGCTTTATGCGGGTCAGTTGAGTGAGGGTCAGCGATACTCAGGACTTCGCCCGGCGATCAGCATCTGTGTGCTTTCGCAGGCGATGTTTTCAGCGTCTCCTGCACTGCATCTCGACTTTCGCCTGCGAGAAATGTCGACAAACCTTGCTCTGACGGACGATCTGCAAATCCATCTTTTGCAGTTGAACATCTTCCGGTGACCGCCGAAACTGTGTATGATGCGAAGCCAGCGGAACGTTGGGCCTATTTCCTGCGGAATGCGGATAAACTGACGCCTGCGGAAGTCTGCCGCCTGTTCCCCGATCAGGAATTTTCAGAAGCTGCCGGAGTGCTCGAAATGATCTCCCAAACCCCCGAACAACTGTTGGCCTACAACGCTCGCCTGAAATTCCAACGCGATGAAGCGGCCAGAATGGAACAGGCGACACTGGAAGGCGAAGCGCGAGGCGTTGAGATCGGCCGAATCTCGCTCCTGCAGGAACTTCTTGGCAAGCCAGTATGGACAGCCGAAGAATTCGCCGCCTGTAATGCCGCCCAGTTGAACGCGATGGCCGATCAAATGCAACAACAGTTGCGTGCTCGACATTCCTGACCCTGCAGGAAACAACCACGCGGTACGATGCTTTCGGTCGCCGAGTTTTCCAACAGGACCAACAGGGCGACGTCTCCAACTACAACTTCGACATGTCCGACGGCATACGGACTCGCGGCGAATGACTTCTCTTAAGTTGCCCGTTTGCGGCTTTCGAGCTTCTTTTCGTTCTCTGGCTCGAGCGATGTCGAAAAAGGATCAGGCGCGCCGGACTGACGTAAGATCTCCGACACGGTGCTGGCCAGGAGTGCCTCTTTCTTTGCTGCTCTTCCGTTGCGAGCCGCTTCGATGGCTTCTGTAAGTCGATTGAGCTGTTCGGTCGGCCGACGGAACCAGTCAAGACTCCACAGATGATGAATCAGCCAGCCCTGACTCTGCAGTACTCCGTCCGTAGTACGATTACGATCTCGAGCTGATCGAGCGGAACTCCAGGTTTCGCCATCGACAATGATTCCCAGAAGATAACGACTGGAGTTGTCCGGATCGACAAGCGCCAGATCCACATAGAGCCCGGCCAGTCCGACCTGCTTAACGACAGAGTATCCTCGTTCTTCCAATTGACGAGCCACGACATCCGCAAAGCGATCGTTGGAACGGCGACCTCGTGCCGCATCAAACTCGCCGCCCTTTTCTGCGAACCGCAGATACTCCCGAAACACCGCCGGTCCGCGTCCTGTTGCGCGAGTCAAATCGATGTCTTCGGCATGCATCGAAGAAAAGATCTGTAGAACTCTTTTGGCACGAGTCATCAGTACATTCAAACGACGCTCGCCACCGGTCGCAGACACAGGGCCAAAATTCAGAGAAACCTTGCCGTCTTCACCCGGACCATAACCTACAGACACCATAATCGCATCCCGTTCATCGCCTTGCACGTTCTCAAGATTCTTCACAAAGAACGGATCAGCCGCGTTGGGATCGAAGAATGAATCAAGCTCCGGATTGCTGCGTCTCAGCTTCGCGAGTGATTCCAGAATCGCATCGCGCTGAGTAACGGAGAATGCGGCAACTCCCAAAGTCCACTGGGGACATTCTCGAGCATGGCGAATGATGGCTTCCGCCACGACGTTGGCTTCGATTTCGTTGCGACCTTTCAGAAAACGACCGTTCTCCACGAACTGCCATTTGACGCCCAGTTCACCGGAACGCTCAGGAGAAGGAACAACGTACAACTGATTGTCGTAGAACTCCCGATTCGAAACGGCGATCAGTGATTCATGTTTGCTGCGATAATGCCAACGCAGCATTCTCTGCGGCATATTGCGAGCAATCGCCAGACCGAGAATGCTTTCAACATCACCGGCCTGCATTTCCAGCGATCCGTCTTCGCTGGCCGTATCCCCTAATATGCGACCGAAGAACTGCGTCGGAGGCATTTGTTTATCATCGCCAACCACAACCATCTGACGGCAACGCGCGGCCGCGCCCAGAGCTTCGACCGGTCGAACCTGCGAGGCTTCATCAATCAACAGCATGTCGAACTCAAGAACCCCCGGCTCCAGATACTGCGCGACCGACAACGGACTCATCATGAACACTGGTTTCACAGCCTGCACAGCAGTACCAGCTCGCGCGAGAAGTTCGCGGAGAGGCAGATGCCGACGCTGTTTCTGCATTTCATGTTTCAGCAATTGAACATCCTCAGGCGTGTGGCCTTCGCGAGCCCGTCCGATTCCTTTCCAGTGCGCGTCGGCGACTTCTGCACGAGCGATCTCCAGGCGTCGAATATCGAGGCTGCAGAATTCTTCGATGAGTGTTTCGAACTTAATTCCTTCAAACGTTTCCAGATTCACAGATTGCTTCAGGACAGCTCGGAGGAGAGCTTCTGCTCGAGCAAAACGAAAGACCGTCGGTGCATCCTCGGGAAAAATTCGGCCCGAGCTGATTCTTTCCACGAGCACTCCGCCGCCAATAGTCGCCGCAGCAGAATTTGAACGTCGATAAGTCTGCCACTGTTGGAGGCCTTCTGGGGTTTTTGACCATTCCACCAGTCGCCGTCGAATCTCTGTCAGAGCAATGTCGTCCAATGAAGCCACGGAATCTGCAATGTGGGCGGTCGCGGAGGCCCAATCGCGCAGCGAGCGATCATCGAGATGCAAATCTGGCTTTTCGGTTCCAAAAGCGACTGAGAAATTCATTTGCAATGATTCACCCAGACGACGATAACCTGCCAGAAACACATCCAGTTTTTGAGCAACGTCCGTGGCAAGACGCTTGAGCGCCTCCCTGGATTCCAGCGAAGCCAACATTGAGCGGAATCGTGGCGAGACGCCCGATTTCACCGTGGCATCATCCCACGCTTCCCAAGTCGCGATGCGCTTCAGATCAGTCTGCGGACCATGCCATAAACGCCCAAACACGTGGCTCACAAACGTATCGGCCTCGGCCAGTTTTTTGATAGCGATCTGCCGTCTATGCAGAAGCTCAAAGACATTGAGGCGTGCTTCAAATGTTCCAGGTTGTGGCCCGGTCAGAAGACTCTTCAGCGTTTGCCGAGCTTTCCGATACGGCGCGTGGAGCATGCGACAGAGACATCGACCATACATCGTGTAGGCATGGTAGTCTTCGGCAACATCAAGATCCCAGGCAGACTCAGCAACCGTGCCCCGCAGATTCTCATTTGCTTCAAGAATCGCGCGAGCGTGGTCGGCGAGTTCGTTAATGGCGTAGCGATGATCGGTCCAGATCAGATTTGCCGCCGCGTGCTGATCGACCTCGGGCGCAACAAGCAGTGCATCGACGGTTCGCAGGAGTCTACGAATGGAACTCAAGGATGTCGGCACATCGTCAGTAAGCTTCAGGCTGAGTGCAGGTACTGCATTCGTCAATGCATCAAGATCAGCCATCCGCTGCGGCGCGGTGGTCAGCAGGCGTTCGAGATCCAACGGCAGAATGTGATCCAGAGTCGAACCGCGCCAGGGATGCTGATCAGGATCGCCGATATCGGCGATGACTCGTGCAAGGTCCGTAACGGCTTCCAGCTTCAGGGCGTATTCGTCGGAGTTCCAGACTGCGGCTTCTGGTAACTGAAAATCGGGCAGCGGAGTCGCGGTGGCTCGCAAATTGATTAGTTCTCCCAGAATTTGATAAGGTGTCATCCCGCTGCTGGCAAAAGGCGTATGCAGCGTTGCCACATAGTCATTTAGCTTCTGTTGACGATCTTTGAGTCGACGAATGGTATCTGGCAAATCGTCAGGAAGAACGGGAGCCCCCATTTTCAGAGTGCGATCGACTTCTCGAAGAACAATACGCTTATTGGACTTTCGAGAATGCAGTTCGAGGCATAATTCGCCGAGTCCGATATTATCCAATCGTCGTTTGACGACTTCCAGAGCAGCCATCTTTTCCGCGACAAACAGAATCGTCTTTCCGGAACTCACGGCCGCCGCAATCAGATTTGTAATCGTCTGTGACTTGCCGGTTCCTGGAGGACCCTGAATCACCAGATTTCTTCCGCGAGCGGCTTCTTCAATCACAAGCGACTGAGAGCTGTCGCAATCAATCACATGTCGAGTCGTTGTCGCGTCGAACAGTCGATCGATGTTTTCATGGCTTCTGCAGACTGGTTCAACCGGCGGAAATCCATCCTGCAAAAGTCCGGTGATCAGAGGTTGATCCTGCAATGGCCGCGACGTGGGCCAGTTGCCGGGATCAAGATCTCGGTACATCAGCAGACGCATGAACGAGAAGCACCACAATAGAATGTCGTCGGCTCGCACTTCCCACCCGCGCTGGTCGGCGATGACGTCAGTTACGTCCTGAAAATAAGTGGCCGGTGAGAGATCTTCTGCGTTAGGCACATCACGAAGACTGATCCCAAAGTCACTTTTGAGCCGTACCTTCAGAGTCAGATTGGTTTCGATTTCGCCATCGTTCCAGGACAGCGAATAGCGTTTCCCTGATCGGCCTTTTTCCAGCACCACCGGCACCAATAACAGTGGGGCATAACGAGGCGTTTCAGGTGCGTCGATTTCAAACCATTTCAGGAACCCGAGTGCCAGATACAGCACGTTGACACCTTGCTCCTGCATCAACGTGGCGCTGTCATCCAGAAGAGTCTGAAGCCGCAGATCCAGCTCTTCGCTCGTCAGACTGGTGTGCATGACATCACCGGTCGTCGAGTTTTTCGCCCTGTGGGATCTATCCGATGCTGACTCCGACTTTAAGTCAGGTTCGAGGTCTGAATCCTGATATTCGTGTGATTGACGTGCTGTAGATTTATCAGTGGTCGAGCCTTCCTCAAACCGCAGTGAAGTACCTTCATGCACTAGTATGCGAAAAACGTCAGCGGACGATTCATCAACAATCCAGATCGCCGCCCCCGGGGTTTTGTCACGCGGGGTTGAGAGCAGTCGATTCGAGGTTGTCAGTTCCAGCAGATCTCGTCGTGCAAGTTCGAGTTGTTTGATCAGTCGATCGGGGTTGGCCATGTATTGTCTCTAATTCTGAGCCTGAGGCGCTGGCGGCTTGTTGAATCAATCCTAATCTCTCATTGGAAGCGTCAGCGAGGGAAGTCGAGAGCAAAACGCCACAACATGATCCCTCACTGACGTTTCGGGTTATGAAAAGCCCTTAAATCAACAATCCGTTAGCCGATATTCTGCGATCGAGTCGGTCAGCGCCTCAGGCTCATCGGGCCTACTTCAAGGTGTCAGTCACCCAATCGCTTAGGCTTCTTCTTCAAGCCCGCATTTGCGACGCACATAATCCTGAAACGCCCAAACCAGTTCTTCCAAAGTACTGATCGTGCCGTGAAAAGGACTGTGCTTCATGCCTCGCTGAAGGTCGGGGTACAGGCGAGCATCCTCAGCCAGTACCTGCTTGATGATGGCCACCTTGGCTTTGCCCCAGAGCTTTGTCATCAGCCGCGATCCAAACGTCTCCTTGACCGCCTTCAGAATAAATACGTGTACGGTCATGTGGCATGACTCTGGTGATGTTGGAATGACTGTCATCACCTGTAACATCGCATCGATTCGCATCAAGAAGATATTTGGGAAGGTGTGATGCAGTCGATACTGGTGAGTACAGCCGGGTTCCAGCAGAGGCAGAAGCCGATTGGCAACTCGACGATATAAATCCGGCGAAACAATGGGCGATCGCATGATCGTCCCGTCGGGAGTAATCACATGTTCGATCTCTTCCTCAGTGCCGAAACTTACGAGCGTCTTCGGATGGACTGTAGGAACGTGGTACGCCTCCACAGTATTCTCCACCACGACTTTCCAGCTGGCGTTAAAGTCATAGCTCCAGGTGCCAGCCTGTTGCCAACGTTCTGCCGGGAATTCATCGCACACCGGAATCAGCGGCCCGGGCACTTCACCCAGGGCCGGAGCATTGTCATCGAGCGTGACAAAAATCATGGGGCCACGCACTTCGGTACGAAACGACTTAAGACACTCAGGACCGCCAGGCATCGGCCGAAAATTCTGCGCGAACGGAATCTTTCCAGTGCGACCATCAGCGTTAAACTGCCAGCCGTGATACTGGCAGGTCAGCTCTTTCGAATGACCGCTTTCTTCATGACTCAGCAGGCAATGACGATGCGGGCAGACGTTGAGAAACGTTCGAATCGTACCTCCGAAATTACGAACAATGACCGGCGTTCCAAATAGTTCCCGAGTCACGAAGTCGCCATCGTTTGGAAGATCGCTCAAGCTGGCCACGATTTGCCACGATGGTCGAAAGAGTACGTTAAGCTCCTTCTGATATTGTTCAGGGCAGAAGTAAAGCGACGGCTTCAGCACATGTGGCAGGCGACATTGATGAACAAACATTGAGCATTCTTTTGCGTTGAGTTAGCTGTGCAATAAAGATCGGAAATCTGTTGCGATCGAAAGGAATAGGGAATCACTCCGAGATCGCTTTCTGCAATAGATTCGCTGTCATCTTCTGAACTCGTTCATCAGGACCATGAGGCCGACTGTGATGTGACCATGGCAACGTATGCCCCGGAGGATCTCCCAGAGCCTGAGCCCACCAGATAGTCGCCGCGTTGAAGACGAAGTTCTTCTTCGGACCGGGATAGATCGTGGCGGTCCATTGCTGAGGATTCACGCCGCCCTGCCATGCTGTTCCGGCGGCGACTATTTCCAGACCAGGAATCTCAGCCGGCTGACCGTGATACTCCCAGCCAATCAGTCCCGGGATAAACTCTCCGTTTTTAACACCTGCATCTTTGAACATCCAGTGGTCGGCTTTTGTGACAACCCAGTCACCGCCACCATTGACGGGTTCAATATTGCGAGCCCCCATAAGCAGTCCTTCGTCCGGCCCACGATGAGGAAATGGTCCGTTGTCTTTTTCGCGACCAACTGCGTAATCATTTTCCGCCCCATATGGGCCGCCGCGGAAGAAGATGCGGTTAGGATTTCCGGTCGAAGATGCTCGCAATGGAGTTACCCAGCACACACTGTTGCCGGAGAGAAACAGCAGATCGACACCTTCATCACGCATTTTCGACACGCTGTTGAACTGGCGAATATCCCAGTACTCATCATGACCGATGCTGATAAATGATTTGCACTTCAGGCCACGGTCGGGAGTAATCATGTCGCTGTTGGAGCAGTAAGTAACGTCGTAGCCGTTCTGTTCCAGCCAATAGGTCATCGGGAATTCGTAAGGAATGAACTCACCCGCGCCGACCGTCAGAGGGTCGTTGACGACGGAAGTATACTGTGATTCACGGCCATAGGGACGATCGAAACTGACATCGGCCCATGGTCCCTGACCGCCTTTGGGATGCGTGTAAACAGAGTAATGGCTGGGCCAGACGTTGTAAGCTTGCCAGGTGTTATCCGAGCATTGAAACAAAACATCAGCCGGTCGTTCATCGCGTACGATAAAAATGACGTAGCTCTGCCAGTATGGTTCATTGCCTTCCGGAATCGTCGTCATGCGTCCAAGGTAGACGCCGCTGATCCAGTCAGAAGGAATCGTGAGCGTCACCGATGGCTCCCAGTGGCATTCGTGCAGATCTTTCTCGCCGATGACTGGTTCCGGCTGAGTCGCGCCTTTGACGCGATCAATCGTCTGCATCAATCGAGCACCGCGGCCGCCGTAGTATCCTGTTCGGAAGATCTCCAGCTTGAAGTCTCGCGCGGGTTTTGAAGACACCATGATGTCAATCTTTTCACCCGCGAGAACGCTTTGCTTCGAGCAATAGCCCTCAATGTTCCAGGAGCGGCATCCAGCCCCGTCTACTTTGACTCGCGTCAATTGCCAGTCGATCGATCCCGGCAGTTGATTTTCCTTCTTGATGAGATTCTCAGCAAATGTCGACAGACTACCGACCGTCAGCACAGCCACGGTTAACAAACAGCGAACGATGGATTTTATCAGGGAATATCGATGTCCGAAGCCGGCAAGTGGCTCAGAGCATTTCGCGAGGTCTTGGGCCATATTGGTGATTCCTTAGAGGCGCGTGAATGAAACAGGCGGGACGCTTGACGATGTGACGCAGAGTCCCGGATGATAATGTTCCGCCACCGAAATCTCCCTCATGGTCGAAAAATCGATTTCTGAGTCCCGTCTGCTGATTCTGAAACTGATTTTGTCGGCCTCAAGTCTGTGCTCTGCCTTCCGTCAAGAAAGTGAATACTGTGCTATTATTCGACGCTCACCTGGATCTGGCCTTGAACGGTGTCGACTGGAATCGTGACATGCGATGTTCGGTCGACGACCTGCGTGCTCATGAACGCCATCTTGGAATGACCGAGGCCGGACGCACAGGAAGTACGCTCAGTCTTCCGGAACTGCGAGCGGCTGAAATCGGGATCTGCCTTTCCACGCTGCTGGCTCGGCAGGAAAAAGAGATCAATCATTCATTTGGCTGGACGTCTCCTCAAACATGCTACGCAATGGCCCATGCTCATCTTGCGTGGCATCGTGCGATGGAACGCGCTGGTTTGATGCGGTCGATTAAAACTAAACGTGATCTGGCTCACCATATTGAGGATTATCGCAAGAACCCAACGACCGCACCGCTGGGTTTCATTCAGACGATGGAAGGTGCGGATCCCGTGCTGATTCCGGAGACGATTGATGAGTTTTACGAGCACGGCCTGCGAGCCATCGGGCTGACTCATTATGGTGCGAATCGTTACGGTGGTGGCACGGCCTGCGAAGTCGGGTTGGCTCTGGATGCGATTCCTTTGCTCAAACGCATCGGTGAACTTGGTATGACTGTTGATGTGACTCATCTGTCAGATGTCGCGTTCTGGCAGGTGCTGGAATACTTCGACGGCCGCATTCACGCGAGCCATCAGAATTCACGTCGCCTCGCACCGTGGCAGCGTCAGTTTTCTGATGAGCAGTACAAAGCTGTGATTGACCGCGATGGTGTCATCGGGATGGCATTTGATGTCATCATGCTGCAGCCGGGCTATGTGCGTCGAGTTACTCCCGCAACAGTGACGATGGAACGCGTTGTTGACAATATCGATATCGTCTGTCAGCTGGCCGGGAATACTCGTCATGTCGGAATCGGCAGCGACCTCGACGGCGGATACGGAGTTGAGCAGACTCCGGCCGACTTCGATCGAATTCGTGACCTGCAGCGGCTGACGGAAATGCTTTCAAAGCGCGGATACACAGAAGCCGATATTGCCGGCATCATGCACGGCAACTGGCTGCGATTCTTCAGCGAAGTTCTGCCGGATTAATTTTTTCAAGGTAACTCGATTGTCCCAAGTCTCTCCAATCACAGCCGACGAGTTCGTCACGAAGCTACCTGACCTGCCCGAAGCCGGGCGCTGGCATGAACTTCATGATGGCTTACCAGTGCTGCTCTCCGCACCGGATGATGTGCATGGAACGATCGTTTTGAACCTGACACGCGCGCTGGCGACCTGGTTGCAGGGCCAGCCCGTCGCGACTCGAGGTTATGCGTGTCCGGGGATTGGACTGCATGTCAAATCTCATCCGGACACCGTCTACTTTCCGGCGATGAGTCTCTTCAAAGATGGGCAGCCATTTTCGCAATTCGATTGCACGATTGCCTCAGAGGTTCCCAAACTGGTGATCGATCTGGCCTCGTCCAATGATCGCCGCACTGATATGCGTCTGCGAACAACGGCCTACCTGAAGCATGGGGTCGACGTAATCTGGATACCTGACCCGTTCAAGAAAGAGGTTCAGGTCATCCGGCGTTCGGCCCACACCCTGGCCCTGGGTAAATGGCAAACTCTGAACGGCGATCCTGTCCTCCCCGGTTTTCAGATCGAAGTCGAAAAGATCTTCGCTCAACCAAAGTGGTGGAACGGTGAACTGCCGGAGTTCTCGGTGGTGCAGGAATAGGGTGGTGCAGGAATAGAAAATCCCGCCGGCGGAGCAACGGGTGTACTGCACACACGTCACTCCGCCGACGGGATTCTTGTGATCTTCGGCGTACCGCTCAACCTCAACCTCAACCTCAACCTCAACCTCAACCTCAACCTCAACCGAGTGCGACTACTTCCGCTGATCCAGCGCGACGTAATCGCGTTGCGTTGCCCCGGTGTAGATCTGCCGCGGACGGTAGATGCGGCTGGTGTCTTCGTCACGCTGTTCACGCCAGTGAGCCAGCCAGCCTGGAAGCCGGCCGATAGCGAACATCACCGTGAACATGTTCGTTGGGATGCCCATCGCTCGATACAGAATGCCGCTGTAGAAGTCGACGTTCGGATACAGTTTTCGGCTTACAAAGTAGTCGTCTTCCAGAGCGATCTTTTCGAGGTTGCTCGCAATCTCCAGTAGAGGATCGTTGATACCAAGTTCCTGCAGAACCTGCCCGGCCATCTTTCGCAAAATCGTGGCTCGCGGATCGAAGTTCTTGTACACGCGGTGACCAAAGCCCATCAGCCGGAAGCCGCTGTCCTTATCCTTGGCCTTTGCGACATATTTCTCGTAGTCATCTCCGTCCTCGTGAATCATCTGCAGCATTTCGAGCACGGCCTGATTGGCCCCGCCATGCAGAGGTCCCCACAGTGCACAAATGCCGGCTGAGATTGACGCGAAGATATTGGCACGGCTGCTGGCAACGATACGCACGGTTGATGTGCTGCAGTTCTGTTCGTGATCCGCATGCAGGATCAGCAGCATGTTGAGTGCCTTCACCAGCACCGGATTGATTTTGTATTCCTCGGCCGGAACAGCAAACATCATGTTCAGGAAGTTGGCACAGTAAGACAGATTGTTCTGAGGATAAATCGTCGGCTGGCCAATCGACTTCTTGTAAGCATAGGCTGCGATCGTTCGCACCTTGGCGATCAGTCGCACGATGTTCACATCAGAGATATCGTCTTCAGTCCCCGGGTAGTAGGTCGACAAAGAAGAGACCATCGCCGACAGAATCGCCATCGGGTGAGCGTTCGGCGGGAATCCTTCGAAGAACTTCTTCATATCTTCGTGAATCATGCTGTGATAAGTCAGCTGAGCACGGAACGCTTTGAGCTGGTCCGGGGTTGGCAGCTCGCCATACAGCAGCAGCCACGACGTTTCCACGAAATCGGATCGTTCTGCTAATTGCTCGATTGGGTAACCGCGGTAACGCAGAATGCCTTTGTCACCGTCGATAAACGTGATCGCACTTTTGCAGGCACCGGTGCTGTTGAAACCGGGATCCATCGTGATCGCGCCGGACTGAGCCAGCAATTTGGTGATATCGACAGCGGTTTCATTTTCCACGCCGCGAATCACCGGCAACTCGTACGATTTACCGTCAAGAGTCAGACTGGCCGATGACATAAATTCGGGTTCCATTCAATCATGAGATACTTCCCGGAAGCAGCGCCACTGCCAACACGGGAAAAACGAACAGGTTCTCGCCTTGTTCTGCGCGCCAAACGGTATCACGAGAACCGCAAAAGTAAACTCACCCGCGCCGGAACATCTTTTCCGAGATTGGAATCGTGCAGGTCATCCGGAATACACAGGCGGGGCAGAGTCGCCTGTCCCTCCAACAAAACGCTGTTTCCACTACCAAAACCGGCCATATGCCCGTTATCATCGGGAAGTTCCATGCAGCCCTTAGCGGCCGCCGCGGCGCGTTCAGGCACGATCTTTCGACACGATCTTTCGATTTGAAGGACCTGAGAATGGCGAATCGACCACCTTTCGGACTGTGCATTCCTTCTCAGCACGGGCTTTCTCGTCGCGGATTTTTCCTCCAGGGAGCATTTCGGGCTAGTGCGATGGGTGGCGTGGCCGGTTGCTTTGCCGCCGATATGGGCCAGATTCACGCCCTGCGTTCGGAAGAAATCGCGGGCGAATTGAAACGGCAGGACAAGCGCGTCATCCTGTTATGGCTGGCCGGCGGTGCCAGTCAATTTGAAACATGGGATCCGAAGCCCGGTGCCAAAACCGGAGGCCCATTCCGCGCGATACAGACGAATGCGACTGGAGTGCAGATCAGCGAATTGCTGCCGGAACTTTCGCAGAGAATGCAGCACACCGCCATCATTCGATCGCTCAACACGAAGATTGCCGACCACGGTCGCGGCGCGGATCTGATGGAGACGGGGCGTCTGAAAGACCCAAGCATTCTCTATCCGGATCTGGGCGCTGTGGTCGCTCGTGAACTGGGTCGGCTGGAAAGCAAAGTTCCGGACTATGTGTCGCTTTACACATCAACGGAAGGACGACGCAAAGGGACCAGCGGTTTTCTGGGCGCGCGGTATGCTCCAATGTTTCTTTCCGAAAGCATGATTCCGGCCAACATCGTCAGGGCGGAGTCTCTCCCTGAGATCGATCACAAGGACCGTGCAGCATTGCGCGATGCATTGGGCCGACGTTTCGCGAGTGCTCGCCGCAGTGATTCTGTCGACAGCCAGAACTCCGCGTATCAACGTGTTCATGGACTCATGGCGAGTGCTGAGCTATTCGATATCTCAAAAGAACCGGCTGATGTGCAGGCCCGCTACGGGCCGACTCAGTTTGGCCATCAATGCTTGATTGCTCGCCGACTGGTTGAAGCCGGTGTTCCGTTTGTCAAAGTCGCTCGAGCGTGGTGGGACAGCCACGGTCAGAACTTCGAAACTCATCAGGAGCTGTGCGCCGATCTGGACCATTCGATGTCGGTGCTGCTGGATGATCTCGAACAACGTGGACTGTTGAAAAACACCCTGGTCATCACACTGGGTGAGTTCGGGAGAACTCCGCAAATTAATTCGAGCCTTGGACGAGACCATTTCGCCAGTGCGTGGAGCTGCAGCTTGTCAGGACTTGGTATTCGAGGCGGTGTGGCCTACGGAAAGACGGACCCTGAAGGCCACAAAGTCGTGGAAGGCGAAGCCTCTGCAGGCGATTTGTTTGCCACCATCCTGACCGCACTTGGAATCGATTACAAACACGAATACACCGTTGGCGCACGGCCTGTTCCGCTGGCCGATTTTGGCTCGGAGCCGATCACTGAAGTGCTGGCCTAGTTCAGGCTGCGAGAGCGAACTACAAACGCGTAACAAAACCGGGACAGGTTCCCGGCTGCTTGCGCAATCACTGCAAAAACTGGACGGCAAGGGTGCCTGTCCAGGTTTTGTTAGTGCCTCTAAGTTTTTGTTGTGCGGAAACGCATTGACAGAAAATCCCATTCAGGATTTTGTTTCTGTGAATGCTGAGCTTCCCACTCGGAGTTAAACAATACGGCCAATTGATCGTACTGGTCGACGACTTGCCGACTGGAAGACAATAGCTGTAGCTCGGATTTGCAGCCTGGCTTCGGCACAACCCACCGAGCCACTTTATAGTTCAGCCAGCGAACTTCCGTTTCGGTATCATACTCGGACTGGAGTCGAAACTTGACCACGTCAAACTGCAGTTCACCCACCGCCGCCAGGATCAACTGTTTGACAGAAGTACTTGGAGTCTGAAAGACCTGAATCGCGCCTTCTTCAAGCAACTGAGTGAGACCTCGTTCAAACTGCTTGCGGCGTCCCGTGTCCATGCAGATCATCATCGCAAAGAACTCCGGAGAGAACTGCGGCAACGGTTCAAAGTGGACAGGAGCCCCTTCGCAGATCGTATCACCTAACAGGAATTCGCCAGGGTTGACGAGACCGATGATGTCACCCGGAAAGGCTTCATCCATCGTTTCGCGTTCCTGTCCAAACAGCTTGTGAGCACGCTTGAGGCGGATCTTTTTCGCAGTACGAGGATGATAAACTTCCATCTCTCGGCGAAAAGTTCCCGAACAGACTCGGACGAAAGCCACTCGGTCGCGATGCTTAGGATCGAGGTTCGCCTGAATCTTGAAAACGAAGCCCGAGAACTCCGGACGAGCGGCAGGAATTAGTCCTTTGTCACCCATCCGATCGCGCGGTGTGGGACAGAGTTTCAGGAAGCCTCGCAGGAATTCTTCGACGCCATAGTTTGTTAACGCACTTCCGAAGAAGACCGGAGAGACTTCACCTGCAAGAAAGCGATCGCGATCATAGGTCGCGCCAGCGGCTTCGAGCAGCTCGACTTCCTCACGGGCCTGAGCGACGATGCCCTGTGGCATGTTCTCCGGATCAACGTCCGACAGCGGCATCAGCTTTGACGCGAGCCGATGATTATTGTCGCGTGACTCAAACACAAACGCGTTGCGGGTGGCCAGATCGATGACGCCTCGAAAGTCGAAGCCTGTGCCCAAAGGCCAGTTGACCGGAACAGGAATGATCCCCAGTTTGGACTCGATGTCTTCGAGGATCTCCAGTGTCTCTTTGCCAGGGCGATCCACCTTATTGATGAAAGTGATCACCGGAATTTTGCGAATCCGGCAGACGTTGAAGAGTTTCTCTGTCTGGCTTTCCACGCCGTTGGCAAGGTCCAGCACCATGACCGCGCAGTCGGCCGCGACCAGAGTCCGGTAGGTGTCTTCACTGAAGTCTTTGTGCCCCGGAGTATCCAGCAGGTTCACCTGACAGCCATCGAATTCGAACGTCAGCACGGTTGAGCTGACGGAGATCCCGCGTTGCTGTTCGAGTGCCATCCAGTCGGATGTGGCGGACTTCTGATTCTTGCGACCGCGAACAGCTCCCGCCGTCTCCAGCATCCCGCCGTATAACAGAAGTTTTTCGGTCAAAGTTGTTTTGCCCGCATCCGGATGCGAAATGATAGCAAAGGTTCTGCGGCGAGCAATTTCTCGCGCGACCACGGGATCAATAGAGCTCATCGGGATGGATTCAGGATCAGGAAAGGAATGAACAGCGTCCGGCACCAACATTTTCTGTCGGAGTGATACGGTTCAGGCACGACGATTACAACCACAATCACAACGTGTGTGGGGTGTGTCTCACAGACGGCGGT
>CAMAXD010000075.1 GCA_945861975.1 Candidatus Kuenenia stuttgartensis
TTGCCAGAATATCGAGTTACCCTTTTCTGCTCACCATTTGTCGACAGGCTGGTTGGGCACCGGGATTTCCACTGACTGGCCGATTCCCTCTGGCACTCCATCGTCCCTCTACTTCTGCCTGCTCGTTCTCCCCGCCTGCTCGTTTGCGCCGCCGGCAACGTTGGTGCCGCACAGACGCCTCAGCCAGTCATCGTGGACCTGAAGTAACCCGTCGGCGGCCTGCTGCGAGTTGAGGCCGCGTCACACGCCACCGTATCTCGAGATGAGAGTTCGCATTACCGTTCGTATTTCGGAATGTTCGGTTCGGGGACTGTCGCGATCAGCTTTGTGATGATCTCATCGATGTCCAGACCTTCGGCCTGGGCCTGGAAATTTGTGGCAATGCGGTGACGAAGAACCGGAATGGCGACTCTACGAACATCAGCGATTGAGACGTTTGGACGCCCTTCCATTGCGGCGAACGCTTTGGCTCCGTTAACCAGATTCTGTCCCGCACGCGGGCCAGCGCCCCAGTCAACCAGACGTTTGATAAAGTCCGGAGCGGCCGCGTCTTTGGGGCGAGTCGCTCGGACAAGCCGCGTCACGTACGTGATGATAAACGGGCTGGCCACAATTTGACTGATCTGCTTCTGCAGATACAAAATTGACTTGGCCGACAACACTTTGCGAACTTCTGCGCGTTCGCCGGTTGTCGTTGCCTCGAGAATTTTTTCTTCTTCTTCGAGGCTTGGGTAGTCCACTTTCACATTGAACATAAAGCGGTCCTGTTGCGCTTCAGGCAGAGGATAAGTTCCTTCCTGTTCAATCGGGTTTTGAGTCGCGATCACGAAGAATGGTTCAGGCAGCTTGTACGTTGTCTGCCCAACGGTGACTTCGCGTTCCTGCATCGCCTGCAACAAAGCGGACTGCGTCTTGGGCGGCGTGCGATTGATTTCGTCGGCCAGCAGAATGTTGGTGAAGACAGGTCCCTCGACGAAACGGAATTCTCGCCGCCCGCTTTCACTCTCTTCCAGAACGTTTGTGCCGGTAATATCCGAAGGCATCAGGTCGGGTGTAAACTGAATTCGGCGAAAATTCACATCCAGCAATTTGGCGATTGTGCTCACCACGAGAGTCTTGGCCAGTCCAGGAACGCCGACCAGAAGGCAATGCCCACCCGTAAAGATCGCGGCCAGAATCTGATCAATGACGGCGTCCTGACCGATGATCACCTTGTGAAGTTCTTCGACCATGACTTCGTGGTGTCGATGAAATTTTTCGAGGAACTCATCAAAATCTCGCTTCTCGGCCAATGGACTGATCCTTGGTGAATTCATAAGGCACTGTCACGTCAAAGCCGTCGCCAAGCATTCGGCCATGATGTTTCAGGATTCAACAACTGATAAATCTTGTCGCCCACAGTTCTTTCGAGGCTTCTGAAATCTTCTCAAAAGTCCTGCGGCGTGATCAAGCGGCCGCAGAATAGCGATCTGTGAACGAATTTTCCCGTCCGAAGGCGCATCGTCGTTGCCGAGCACCGGAAATGTCGATTCCATGGCTGCGAATGTCAGCCGATCCCTCAAAACATCCGGGGTTTGGGTTTGCGGAATCGTTCAGACATCTAGAATCGAGGGAAATCCATTTTGACCTGCGAAAGTGAAATGCCCTCCTATGCCCGATTTAACCACTATCCTCGCCGGAAGCGCGATTCCACCGGACGCCCGCGTTGTCGATCAGCAGCGTATTGAGGCGGCTGTGCGAGAAATTCTGCTGGCTGTTGGTGAAGACCCTGACCGCGACGGTTTGCTGGAAACTCCGGCCCGAGTCGCTCGCATGTATGCCGAGATCTTCGGGGGATTGCATCTCGAGCCGGGTCGCCATCTTAAGAAGGTGTTCGAAGAGCAGTATGATGAGATGGTGCTGGTTCGGGATATCTCCTTTAACAGCATGTGCGAACATCATCTGCTGCCCTTCATGGGGAAAGCTCACGTTGGTTACATCCCACGAGGAAAAGTGACGGGGTTGTCGAAGCTTGCACGTGTTGTTGATGAGGTCGCTCGCCGGCCGCAGGTTCAGGAACGGATGACTCATATGATCGCCGACCTGATTGAAAATGAACTGGCCGCCAAGGGCGTGATTGTCGTGATTGAGGCGGAACATACCTGCATGACGATTCGAGGCGTCAAGAAACCGGGCGCTTTAACAGTGACCAGCGCGGTGCGAGGGCTGTTCCGGAATAATCTCGGCAGCCGCGCGGAAGCGATGGCTCTGATTAACGGTAAGCACTGATAGAAAATCCTATGGTGGCTCTTTTTGTTCTGAAACTTGTCACCGGTGTGACTTTGATGTGGCTTTTGATGCCGCGCAAGGAAGTCACCGACGGCTTTTTTCGAATTCAGATGCTCGTCGGTCTGGGACTCTGCGTTCTGATCGCGTTAGCGGCAGATCCGTCTTCACTGATTTCGGCCGCGTCCGGAGCATCGGGCGTTCTGGTTTCTGCTGAACAGACCGTGCAAGCAAAGTCGACCGTATCCATTCTCAAAGGCCTGATGATCGTCGGCGCTGTGACGTGCTACATTGGCCATATCGTCTGGAAGCTGGGACGTCGTGGGCCGGGATGTTTCACGATTTATCTGATGAGTCTCTGCTGTGTGCTGGGTCTGGCGTTGCATGCCGTCCGAGCAGACTCAAAAGTCAGCACGATGGTGCAGATCGCGTCCGATTTTTCTTCGGCATCAGTGCTCGGCGCGATGCTGACGGGGATGTTGCTGGGACATTGGTATTTAACGACACCCACGATGTCGATTCAGCCGCTGACATGGTTTGCAAAGACGCTCTTCGTCGCGGCCGTGTTGCGTCTGGTGGCCAGTACTTTAGTGCTCCTGCAGTTTGGCTGGTCCGCCACCGACACGACTCACATTCTTTGGCTCAGCATGCGATTAATCGGTGGAATTCTGGTGCCCGCAGTCATTTCAGTAATGGTCGTCAGGATTCTGCAGTATCGGAATACTCAATCAGCCACCGGCGTGTTATTCGCTGGCCTGATTCTGGTCTTTATGGGCGAAATGACCGCAGCACTGCTTGAGAGAGATCTCGCAATTCCGTACTGAAATTCGGCGGGCACGCCGCGAGTTGAAGGACGATGTCGCAATTTTCTCGGAACTGCAGCAACTTAAGCTGCATGTTAACTTAAGCTGCATGTTAACAGTCAGTTGAATTCTCCGGGAACAGCCGTGCTGGATGCGAGCCATCGCCTGGTCATTTTGCCGTCAGCGCCAGGTCAGAGTAATCGGGACGCTCACCATCTCGGAATCTTCACCGTCTTTGGCGAAGAGCGTCAGATTTCCCTGTTCGATACCCTTCGTTGGCAGCTCGGAGATCGTCAGCTTAACGACCAGTTGAGTCTTGTCTGTTCCGAGCGGTTCGGTCTTTTCGATCTTCCCCACCAATTGTGGCGGAAAAGTGTCGATGTGAGAGAGCTTCCATTTCGATGGGATCGTGAATGTGATTGAAGTCCCCACGGACTTTGACGCATCAGTGCTTTGCACGATAACACGACCGGCATCGGGGCTCAGAGACACCGCTTCATCTTCCGGTCGACGGCGATCACCCAGAATCACAGGCACCTGAATCACCGGATAGGCTTCATCGCTGGTTGTAATTGTCACGAGTCCTCGATGTTGTCCCATCGGGATCCCATCCGCAAAACGCACGTCGATCGTTGTGCGACCAATACCGTCGTTGGAGGTTTGGCCAAGCAGTTCCGCTTTAAACAGAGGCGATGAGCTGACGACAGACTGAATCTTCATCGGGTCTGCGTACCGTTCTGTTCGATGGTCATTAATGGTGATGATTGAGTGGTCCGAGCTTGAGATCTTGCCCATCAGCATGACCACACGCGGTTCAATCTCAACCTGCTTTTCCGGCAATACGACTTTGTATGTCAGCGTGACCTCACGAGGTTTAGGATCCAGATACTTCACCGTGGTCATGTATTCGCGCAGTCCGGCTGGTTCGTGACGAGTTTTGATGGGAAGCATTACGCGACCTTGTTGTCCCGGTGCGATTTCCTTGCTGGTGATCTCTGGTGAAATGCAACTGCATCCAGCTTTGACTTCCTGGATCATAACTGTCGCAGCACCTTTGTTGACGAACGTGAAATAGGGCGTGAGCAACGGCTGCATCGGGATTGGGTCGAGACCCTCGTGCCGCATGTAGGTCTCAAAGACCAGAGCTGGCCGATCGATGTTCAGCGTCAGCGGCGGAGCAGTGCCGTCTCGCATTGAGAACATAGCGGCCACAAGACACAGGGCCGCCAGCAGTACCGCGATCCTGAGAAAACCGGCGTTTGCTTCCCGGCCTTCTGACGAGTTACGGCCTGAATTTTTTGGGCTCGCGGGATCTGACATGCGGCAACCTTCCGTGGTAGAGACCAGATTTTTTGACGTGCCACTGGTGCGTTCAGTTCAACTTTTGGGCGGGCCGTCTAACCTATGCGCCTGACATCATAGAGTCTGTTGATTCCGGAAGGCTACAGCCTGTCCCGAAATCGATCAAGACGCGGTTTCCGCAAACACTCGCTCCCGAGGTACTTATGACGATTTTCAAGTCTTCTCGCCGTTCGTTTTTTTCTACCGCCGCTTTGCTGGTTTCGCCCTTTGTGGCCGGATCTTCGCCGGCTTTTGCTGCAGATCCGGAACCGCCACTGATGGCCTACGTGGGAACATTCAGTTCTCCGTTGAAGGATACGTTGCCCACTCAGGTCGATCTACCGCCCGGAAATGGACGCGGAATTCATCTGTTTGCAGTCAATCGTAAGACTGGAGAACTGGAGCCGGGGGGGATCGTGGAAATGGGAACCAGCCCCAGTTGTCTCGTGGTGAATTCAACCGGGACTCATATTTATTCAGCTAACGAAACTGACCGTATTGGAGCTGATAAGGAAGGTACCGTCAGCGTGTTTTCGATCAATCCAAAGACGGGCGGTCTGGAGCTGCTGAATACTGTTCGCTCAGGCGGTGCTGGTCCGACATATGTCAGTATTCATCCGTCAGGAAAGTTTCTCCTGGTTGCCAACTATTTCGGTGGCTCTGTGTCTGTGATCCCAATTCTTCCCGATGGACGACTTGCGGAGCCGTCCGACGTCAAGCACGATGCAGGTCCGATTGGCCCCACAAAAGCTGTCCACGCGCCTCCCGGCAGCTTTGCGTTCAGCGGCCACGATCGAACTCACGCGCACATGATTCAGTCTGATCCATCGGGTCGATTTGTGCTGCACGTTGAACTGGGAACAGATCAGATTTTGATCTGGAAATTTGATGCCGAAAAGGGCAAGCTCATCCCGGCTGAAACTCCTTCGGTCTCTTTGCCGCCCGGTGATGGACCTCGACACTTCCACTTCCATCCGAACGGCAGGTGGTTCTATTCGATTCAGGAAGAAGGCTCAACGCTTGTGCTATTTGACTACGACGCCGAAAAAGGTTCGTTGTCTTCTCGGCAGACAATTTCAACTTTGCCGAAAGGTTTTAAGGGCAGTAATTTCTGTTCGGAGATTCTTGTTTCAGCTGATGGCAAATTTGTCTATGCCGGAAATCGTCTGCATGACAGCATCGGTGTTTTCTCCGTTGGTGAGAATGGTACGTTGACGCACGTCGCCGACGAATGGACACGTGGCAATTATCCTCGCAGCTTTAATTTTGATCCGACCGGAAACTTCCTGTACTGCTGTAATCAGCGAGCTGACAACGTGGCAATCTTTAAGGTGAACAGGACGACCGGCGAACTGGTCTTTACGGGCAATTATGCGGCGGTCGGCAATCCTTCAATTGTCGTGTTTCACGAGTTAGCCGGGGCGAAATAAGCACGCCTGACAAAGATCGGCGCGGGGTTCCGGCGTCTCCCCAGGAATGCATGAAGAATGAACGTCGCCTTGGGCCAGTATAGGTTCCAGAGGTAAGACAGACTGAGGTAAGACAGACTGACGAGTCAGTCTCGTGCCGTCAAACACGGCGGGCCATTCAGGTTTGATCGATCGATGGTGGTGGATTAAAGAATCTGTGTGTTCTTTGGCGATGCAAACAGCAGGGTTCAGGCTTTCCGCCTGAACCCTGTTTTCGTTGATGCACTCCGCTGTGCGTCTCTGGAGCTACCGTGCGATTCTGCACAGGGTTCCGTCACCCGAATTCGTCAATTCTGCACGTTCTATGCTGGACAACCCCCACTGCTACGGACCTATTCGAATTGGCACCGGGATTGCTTAACCACATATTGGTGCCATGAGATGAAGGCTCGCCCATGATTGCCAGACTGGAACCGTGTGCGTGTGCTCGGGCGGCTTCGACAGATATTTCACCCCACTCTGTTGCTCTGACCAACTATTATGCAGCCTCGCTTTCGCCACATCCTTGTTCCCCTTGAAACCGCCGTAAGGTGCCATACTGCGTTGGAGGTTGCATTTGAGATGTCTGTGCAGAATAAGGCTTCTGTCTCTCTGCTGCATATTGTGCAAACCATTGAGGCTGGGCCGGATGGGCCCGATGCGGAAACGCGTCAGTTTTATGCCCAGGTCTGCCAGCGTGCCGAATCTGATCTGGAGCAATTGGCTCGTCGTTTTGAAGAAGCCTTAATTGAGTGCGAGTTTAAAGTTCATGTCGGGGACAGGCTCCAGGAGATCCTGTCTTTTGCTGCAAATCATAAAGTTGATTTGATCGTGATGTGTTCCCACCGAATTGATCCCGAACACATTGCTGAAACGTGGGCAACGCTGAGTTACAAAGTTTCGGTTTTATGCGAGTGTCCCGTTCTGCTGTTGAAGTGACCGGCATGGTAAGGAGAAGCAAGGTGATACGATGTCATTAGACGAAGAGACAACAGCTTCAGGTGGTGCGACTCTCGTTCCCGATGAGTACAGGATTGCCGCGTTTAGTGTGCCCGGCGATATGGAATCTCTGGAAGAAATCCTGACAGGACTTCCGGAGATGGATCGTCTGACTGCTCTCCAGACCGCTCGCTCGCTTCCCGGAATTATTCCCGGGTGTTATCGTCGTGAAACTGCCGAGGGAGTTGTCGAACGTCTCGCTGCAGCGGGATTAAAGGCCATCGCTGTCCCCGCCAGGGAAATCCCCGATTTGCTGCATGTGCAGCGACCGCATCGTATCAATATCTCCGCTGATGTTCTGGGGACAACTGACTCTCGAGGACGAACACAAGCGTGGTCGTGGCAGGATTTGGCGGTGATCAGCGTGGGTGTTGTTCCATCGACAGCTCCGTCTGGATATCGATCGCTTCCGCTGGTGGCATCCGGAAGTTCGCATCGTTCGTGGAGCAGTTCGATCAAGGTGAGTCCTCGTCATCGACCGGAAGTCTGGATCGTATTGCGAAACGGGCAGCCCGCAATTTGTATTGCCAGCGACGAGGTCAGTTACGAGTACCTCGCTGATCGCATCGCGCCATCATCGGCGGCCAACTTTCGACTGTTGGTTGAAGACCTGATTCAGCACTCGCCGACCGCGTGGCTGACTCCCTCGACGATTGCTTTTAAGGAGCACCATCCAGCGTCACATTTCGATTTTCGCACCTGCGATGATTTTCGTCGCTATATCGAACTGCAGTTTGTGCTGAGTCATCATCCGGAACATTGACGGGTCTGGTCATGTCTGCTTTTCAGTGCGAGTGAGCATGTGATCTCCGTTCGGTCATCGCAGGGGTTATGGTCGATGGATTGAGCGGTGGGGAGTGCAGAGTTCGGGCCTGCGGCAAGCAATTCTGACGCCGCGGGATCGCAACCTAATACTTGACGTTTCGTGTGAAACACAGGGTCGCTGTGTGTCGCTCAAAGAAGAAACCTTAGACGGGGTTCGATTCCTGGTCGGCCACATTCTTCGCGATAATGGAAGCGAATGCTGGCCTGGTAGCTTTTCTTGCGGAGTCAGTCCCCAGCAAAAAACGCGAATTCCCGAATGCACTTCGCGTGCAAAAAGCGAAAAACGAGCGTCGGCAACGCAAAGAGCGGGAAAATCTCAGTGACGTGACCCTCTGCAGCTAGATCCGACTATAATCTCTCGCGTCACAGGGTTTTCCGCTTCGCACGAGGACTGGATGTAGTGTTGTTCGAAGTCGCGTTAACCCAAAGTGGCTCACGGAAATCTTCCCGCAGAACAAGATTGAAGCCATGATTACCCCTTCAAACCTTCCACAGACGAACGTTTCGATTGCAAATCGTTGCAGTCGCTCCGGGATGTCGACATTCAGCTTTCTTTTGGGAAGTGTTTTGTGGCTGTTGGTCCTCGCGGCAATTTGGAAACTCTTCCTGCAGAAGTCTGACGACAAGCCAGACCCAGCCAGCGACTCACAACCTTCCGCCTCCGTCGACGGAGTCGAACCCGCAGAAGCCTCTACGTCCTCGGTTGTGATCAGATTTCCACGACGTGAGTTGCCTGACTTTGAATTTCCGGAATGTATGGGTGGGGTGGTAAGTCGTGAGAGTCTGCTGGGCAAGCGTTGGCTGGCTAGTTTCGTCTTCACGCGTTGCATTGAAACCTGCCCGATGATTACTCGTAACGTATCCGACCTGCATCGACGGGTGGCGGATTCCAATCCGGATTTTCAGTTCGTGACGTTTTCAGTCGATTCCAGTTATGACACGGCTGAAGTTTTGAAAGCCTACGCTGAAACATTTCGTGCGGATCATGCTCGGTGGAAGTTTCTGACAGGGGACGAGAACACCATTCATGAATTGATCCGAACCGGATTTACTCAGTACGTGAAACCAAATCTCGGTGAGGCTCGCAAGCCCGGCTTTGAGGTGGCTCATTCCAATCGCGCTGTGCTGATAAACGAAGAGGGCGTGCCGGTTGCCACTTATCTGATGACAGATCCGGACCATGTTGTGAAGCTGCGGCGGGTCATTGAGGGCAAGGACGATTTTCCTGTTCCAGGACCACCCGTGTCGGGCGGTCCGGTGATCGGGAATGTTCCTGGCTTGTCGTTCTCAGTCGCGCCGGCCGGCGGCAGCGATGCAACTGGTGAGGAGGCAAAGTCGGAGCCCGGTTCAGACAGTGAAACAACTCCAGAGTCTGACGCAGCGACCTCGGGCGAAAAAAAAAACAGCGACGGGAGTGATCCCGCTGCCATAGAAGCAGCCGACAAAAGCGTCGTCTCAGAAGCCGCAGCGTCTGAGCGGAACGAGAAAATCGAACAGAGACTTCCGGTCTGGGTTTCTCGGCTGCCTTCAATCAACGCCGCACTGAATTCATGTTGCACATTACTGCTGGTTGCAGGGCTGATTGCCATTAAGAGTCAGAAAAAGATTCTGCACAGGAATTTGATGATCACGGCGTTCCTGTTCTCTGTCGTATTTCTGGCCTGCTATCTGACGTATCACCAGGCGTTGCATCACTTTACTGGTGAACGTGGGCGAGCCTTTATTGGTTCAGAAACGGCCATGCTGGTTTACCGCAGTATTCTGATTCCCCACGTGATTCTTGCCGTTTTTGTGCCCATTCTTGCGATCAGGGTTTTTGTGCATGCGTGGCGAGAACGCTGGTCGGAACACCGCCGACTGGCAAAAATCACTTTCCCGATCTGGTTGTTTGTGTCGATCACAGGTGTTGTGATCTATGGAATGTTGTACCATTGGCCGAAATGATTTCGCGTCTTCGCATTTTGAGTTCAGAATCCTGCAGATCAAGAAAACATTTCGGTTGATGTGTTGTGGTGATTGAGTTCACGCTGTCGATATCGGAGATTGCCGTTATGAAGAAGCTGATGCGAATCGTACTGATGACCCTGGCGATGATCACCGCCAGCGGACTGGTATCGTCTGAAGCTCAGGCCTGCCCCGGCTGCAAGAATGCCAACGAAACCGATTCCCTCCGTCCTCGCGCTTACATGTACAGCATTCTTTTTATGCTGGGGATGCCCGCGACGGTCTTCACTGGCTTCGGTATAGCCTTTTACCGGATGTCTCGTCGCTCTATGCAGGAGCAGTTGGCTCAGATGAACTCGGAAGTCGCAGAACAGACTTCTGCCGAATAAACTTGGTTCAGGCTGGGCGATGCTCACGGCAACGCAGTTTTTGAGTTTGAATGTTTTGTAGGGTTTGACAAGTTCACCCCGGCGAACGCGGGTACGCCATGTTGTCTTCCGCCATGCGTCGGATATGAGCCTGCTGTACATCTATTGAGCTCTATTCGGCTTCGTTTCCCGACGGCACACGGACGGCGTCGCATGCTCCAGAAATTCCGCCAGCCTGGCGTTCATTGAGGCGACTCGTTCGGGCTCTTTGTCGGCGAGGTTTGTTGTTTCGCCGATGTTGGTGGCCAGATTGTTGGTGGCCAGATTATTGGTGGCCAGATTATTGGTGGCCAGATTATAGAGTTCGATAGGTTCGGAGCCCTTCAAGCGTTTCTTCGCCAGCCATCAACACTGAGGGTTCCAGCAGGAATAGAATCGCGATTTGTTTCTGGATGGGCTGCATGTCATTCGGAAGTCTTTGGCTGCGAGCCACTGTGAGAAAAGCAGTTGTTCTCACAGAGGCACAAAGGCGCTGAGGAACAAGGAACCGGAGCAACTGGGGAGGAAGCCAGAACGCTGGGCCGGGACAATGAATCTCTGCAGGGACTTGAGCTGCAGCCGCAACGATCAGGAACTCTGTGGCTCCGTGCCTCTGTGAGAAAAACAGTTGCTCTCACGGAGGCACAAAGGCGCTGAGGAACAAGGAACCGGAGCAACTGGGGAGGAAGCCAGAACGCTGGGCTGCGACCATGAATCTCTGCAAGGACGTTAGCTTCAGCCGCAACGATCAGGAACTCAGTGGCTCCGTGCCTCTGTGAGAAAAGCAGTTGTTCTCACGGAGGCACAAAGGCACGGAGGAAGAATCGTGGATTGAAACGAAACAATTTAGGTCAGTCGGGAGCCCTGGGAAACTGATAGCCTGACCGTGGACTATGCCTCATTGCGGCGAAAAGTTTCCGATCGCTGGCGAGTTCCGCGTGGGGCCTCTACAACATGCGTAAGCGGTTCGGTTGGATGTCGATGGTGTGTTGGTGTCGTCTTCAGTTTTGCGCCGCTGTTCTGAAGATTTTGGAGATGACCGTTACTGTGACGCCTGGCTGCATGCGATAGCCAAATATTGCATTCAGTGAGCGGTCCTTCAATGAGCGGTCCTTTCCGTTCGTGGGCCGAAGCGTGGGGAAAAGTTGGGCGTTCCTTACCGACTCGAATTCCGCAGGCAGTAATACTCGAAGTACATACGAGAAGAACTTGAGACCTGAGACGGGAGAAGAATGATGATTTCCTGGCCCCAGCAACTGTTTATCAATGGCGAATGGACGGGCAGTCAGAGCGGACGAACGTGGTCCGTCACGAATCCTGCGAACGGCAAACTTCTGACAGAAGTCGCACTGGCCGATGCGTCGGATGTGGATCGTGCGGTCCAGGCGGCTCGCAATGCGTTTGATCGTGGTGAGTGGCCTCGAATGGACCCGCTGTTGCGAGGTCGATTGCTGTATAAACTGGCCGAGAAGATTCGCGAGAATCTCGAAGACCTGGCCATGACTGATACGCTGAACGTCGGCAAGCCGATCCGGGATACTCGAGGATTCGATATCCCCTGTGCCGCCGATCTGTTCGAAAGCTACGCCGGTCTGCCGGACAAGATCGCAGGCAAGTGTTTCGGGACGCTGCCTGACAATATGACGTTGCAGATTCGCGAGCCGCTCGGAGTTATCGCCGCGATTGTGCCGTGGAATTTTCCGCTCACGAATGCGGCGATCAAACTCGCACCGTTGTTGGCTTGTGGAAATACCGTCGTGTTGAAACCGTCGGAAGTTTCTCCGCTGTCGGCTCTCATGCTGGCGAAACTCGCACACGAAGTCGGCTTTCCGCCTGGAGTTATTAACGTCATTCACGGCACGGGAGCTGAAGCTGGCGCGGCTCTGGTGGGGCATCGAGGCGTCGACAAGATCACGTTTACGGGACGGCATCAGACGGGTGCTCAGATGCTGGAAGCCGCCAAGACCGGTATGAAAGGCGTGATGCTGGAACTGGGCGGGAAGACTCCGAGCATTGTCTTCCCTGACGCTCCGCTTGAGAATGTGGTCAACGGCGTCATCACCGGGATCTTCTATAATCTGGGACAGGTTTGTGTCGCAGGTTCTCGTTTGTTGGTTCATGAAAGCCAGCACGATGACATGATGGAACGCATTTTGGCCAAGGTGAAGAATCTTCGTCAGGGAGATCCGACTGATCCCAATATTCAATTAGGCTGTCTGGCAACGCCCGCGCATTGTGAAACCGTTCGTCGCTGCGTTGCTCAGGCCGAACAAGAGGGAGCTCGTTGCGTGTTGACGGGGAAACGTCCGACAGATGCAAGTGACTGCTTCTATCCCCCGACGGTTTTCGATCATGTCACACCCGGCATGACGGTGGCTCGTGAAGAAGTCTTTGGGCCCGTGCTGAGCGTCATGACTTATCGAGATGAAGCAGAAGCGATTCGCATCGCCAACGATAGCGAATTTGGCCTGATGGCGAACATCTGGACCACCGATGGAGCTCGGGCTTTGCGAGTGGCTCGTCAGGTCAAAGCCGGACGTATCGCCATCAACGGCGGCGGTGTGTTGCGAGCGAATGTGCCGGTCTACGGTTACAAATTGAGCGGCATTGGGGCCGAGCTGGGTTTTGAAGAAGCCGTGCATGAGTACTGTGCTTCGAAGGCTGTTCTCTATTCATTTTCCACGGAGAAATCACCATGGCCGGAGTAGCCAGCCTGCACTCAATTGGCACTGTTTCTCAGGATGCTCGATCTCAGGATGCTCGAATTGGGCAAGCGATTGAAGATCTGGATACGCCGACGCTGCTGCTGGATCGAGCCGCCAGTGATCGCAATCTGGCGAAGATGGCGCAGTTCTTTGCGGATCGAAAGTCGAAGCTGCGGCCACACTTCAAGAACCACAAGTGTGTGACCCTGGCGAAGCGTCAGCTGGCAGCCGGCAATGCCGTCGGGATCACCTGTGCGAAACTTGGGGAGGCCGAGATTCTCGCAGAGCATGGCGTCACAAATCTGCTGATTGCTAACCAGGTTGTCGGTGCCGTGAAGGTTCGTCGCCTTGCTGAACTGGCCAGACGGGCACGCGTGGCCGTGGCCGTTGATCATATTGATCAGGTTGAAGCCATCAGTCGTGCTGCGGTCGCGGCGGGTTCCACAGTTCACCTGCTTATTGAGGTCGATATCGGGATGGGGCGATGCGGACTTCCGCCGGGTGACGGCGTCGTGGGGCTGGCGAAACAGATCGTGAAATTCCCCGGCGTACAACTTGACGGAATTCAGGCCTACGAAGGGCATTTGGTGAACGTGATCGACCGTGATCAACGACGCAGTCAGTCTCAGGCCGCAATGCAATTGGCAATCGATACACGTCGACTGCTGGAGCAGTCCGGTATTCCAGTGTCATGTCTCAGCGGCTGTTCAAGTGCCACTTACGACAGCACCGGAGCGATGGACGGGGTTGATGAAATTCAGGCTGGCAGCTATGCGACCATGGATCGCCAGTATTATCGTCTGGCACCGGAGTTTGAAATTGCGATGTCGCTGCTGGTACGCGTGATTAGTCGTCCGACAACGGACAAAGCCGTTTTGGACGTTGGGGTGAAGGGCGCTGGTGGAGAATTCGGTGTGCCCGGGATTCGCGACTATCCCGATGTTGTCGTGCCGTTCTTTCTCGCCGAGGAACATGTGGTTGTTAATAACTCCCCGAGCTGGTCAATCGGACAGCCCTTGCATTTGATCCCGAGTCATGCCTGCACCACCTGCAATCTGCACCGCGAATTTGTCGTTCATGAAAACGGCCGCGTTGTGGATGTCTGGCCGATTGAAGCGTCAGGTTTGCTGCGGTAAGGAACGGGGCCCGTTACTTCGCAAAGATCTCATCCACCGACGCTTCGATGACGCGGCAGAGTCCTTCCAGGTCCAGATCGTCGTCGTCCTCGCCAAACGGCTCTTCGGTGTGTTCAGCGGCGATTTCCATGCCCAGCATGAAGTAACTGATCATGGCCGACAGCGGCACCGTCCACCAGTTAAAGTCGTGAACGATTCCCCATGGCAGCGACAAGAGATACATAAACACGCACTGCCGAGCGAAGGTGCGATAGGAGCGAGCCAGTCGAGTATTCCGGATCTTTTCGCAGCCGCCCACAATCTCCATCAGCTTTCGCACGTCTTCATCCATCACGATCAGTTGCGAGCCATCGATGACTCCTTCTTTTCTCCAGGAACGAAGTCGTGAATAGAGCATCGAAACCAGAAACGTCGGCACATGCTTTGGCGGAGCCTGACCGTCTTCGATCAATTCGGAATCTTCCAGCGAGGCGCCTTCGCGGAGATGATCTTTCAACGCCTTCGGGAACAGTCGCAGAATTCTCCTGGTCTTCTCCAGATCTTTCTCAGGGACTTCAATCAGGTCGACATACTTCAGCGATAGATTACGAATCGTATTGACCAGCCCGCCCCACAGCGTTCTGGCCTCCCACCAGCGGGAGTACGACGTGTTCGTGCGAAACACCAGCAACCATCCCAGGACCAACGTCAGAGCCGCATGGATGTCGGCGGGCACGTCGGAGAAAAAATCCAGGTTATCCCGCGATTCAAAAAAAGCCGGAATGGCGGCATAGGCAGCAATCAGCAGTGCATACACGGAAACTCGCGAAATCATGCGGTTCCGTTTGGGGCGTCGTCCACTAGCAGCACTGGCGGTTAAAAACATTCGGAAAACCTATGCCAACGATCTGAGGATGTAGTCTGAAGTTATATGACGCGTCGAACGCTCGGAAAGGAAACTCTCCATGTTTGGATCGCGGCCTGCGAGAGGTGCGCGGCATCTTTCAAAGCAAGATGAGGACATTTGTTCCACTCGTACAAACGAAAGACCGGGACTGGCAGGGAGCCGTCCCGGTTCTCGAGTTGCATCTGAGATAGCCACGGATCATCAATCCGCGGCTCTCGCCGATTCAAAATTAATGGGCTGCTGGCAGGCTGTTCTGGAATGCTCGATTACGGAACAGGAAGTCGATGATGTTGCCTTCATGGGGTTGCAGCCAGTTCAATGCACATGTTGGAACAGGCCCGATATTCAGTCGGTCGATATGACGAGCATCGACCAGATCGCTGATCCATTTTTCGTTGTTGGTGATCGCGGTACCCACCAGAGTCGAGCCGATCTTGCCGAGCATCTGATCCTGTGGACACTGCACGACAGACACGAACGGGAACATATATTCCGTGTTGGCCATGCTGTTGTCACAGTCGCTGACATGCAGCACTGTTGGACGCATGTAATCGCATCGCTCATGCTTCACGAGACGATCGCCACCGCGATACCTGGCCGTCATTTCCGACACTGGTCCCTTGATGCCGTCCTCGATCTGATTATTCATCGCTTCAGCCACTCCCGCTGTTGTGAACGCGGCGATCGCGGCATTAGGATCGGTTGTTGGCAGAGGTGCAATAGGGCCGAGCTGCTTTGCGATCGCATCAGCGATGGCTTCGGTATGGCGAGAAGCCCAGATGCCGGAGCAGTTGATGCAGCTTCGTCCGCCGTTCATGAGTACGCTCTTCACGAGCACATCAAGATAGTCTTCCCAGCGATCCACACAGTCATCGCCAATCATAATCTTGCTGAAGCCCGGACCATGCGCCTGGACTCGCGGATTGCCGTGATACTTGTCGACGGTCGCCTGACCACCAAAGATCATCGCGCGGCCGCACGTTTCCAGAACCTTGTTACCGACATCATGCGGGCCGGGATACAAACAGAAGGCTTCACGAGGAACACCGGCGGCTGCGAAGGCTTCGTACATGCGGTACGGAGTCCAGGGCTCTGATGAACCAGGCTTCAGAACCAGACCGATCTGTAGAGGAATCGCGGGCAACCACAGGGTATGAACGCCCGGCGAGTTCGATGGCAGTACGAGCCCCAGTGTTGAGGTCGTCGCCTGGAAGCTGACCATGACATTTCGCGACTCCATGCCGTAACCGCGAGTCAGGATGTCCAGCGACAGGCCGCGGGTCAATGCGTCGAGCATATCGCCCATGTGCTTCAGCACGTAGGCATTCTTCGACATGTTGGCTCGGCACATATTCAGCGGCAAGCCGGTTGTCGCTGATTGAATGGAACAGAACTCTTCGGGAGTCTGTGTGCCTGTTCCCATCGGCAGATTCGCGGTGAGATACAGATCAGCGGCCTGCTCACACTTCTTCACTAACTCTGCACAGGAGAACTGTTTTAGGATTTCGCGAGCTTTCGCGGATTTCCGTGAGTCCATTTGCACGAGGCCAGCATTGGCCTGATGCATTTTGGCCATGACCTCACCGGTCTCAAAATGGACAACGTCAGCCTTTTCGAGCGACTCGTAAGGCTTACCCCAGCGAATGACAGGAATTTCAAGCATGGAAGCATCAATCAGCGGAATAGCGGAGAATAGGGCAGGCAAAATATGACGCTGTGCATTGTAGAGCCCAATCCTGTCACGTCCAGGATTGCTCGGTTGTTGCCATGTCTGTTCCTCAACGAGTCTCGAAAATGCGCAGAAACGGCGAGGGCGTTTTGACGTTGTGATGCCGGGAAATCATAGTGATGCCGGGGAATCGTACGATCAGTCGGAATGCGTTTGCGGGCCGCTGATTTATTCTCGGTTTCAGCGTGTTGTGCTGGCTTCAGCCTGCATTCCATTCAGGATCTGAGTAACAATGCCGAGTAGAGTCGCCACTTCGCATGAACTCAACGCCCCGTTTGCGTCCGGTTTGAGACTCCCCGCAGTTTCGCGACACGTAAGTTGAGACATTTGCGGAGATGCTGAACAATGTTCCATCCTGATTCCGGCTGCGATAGCCCCTGAGCGGTTCGATGACTATTGAAAATGAATTTGCGGAGGCGGGGAGCCCGATTCCCATACTCTATGAAGACGATCAGCTCGTCGGGGTTGCGAAACCGTCGGGGATGTTTGTTCATCGCAGCGCGGCGGATCGTTCTGCTACGGAATTTGTCGTGCAGACTGTGCGAGACCAGTTAAGGTGCTTTGTCTATCCGGTTCATCGTCTCGATCGGCCAACGTCGGGCGTCCTGTTGCTGGCGAAAAGCTCTGAGGCCGCTGCAATTTATGCGGCGATGTTTGCGGAACGACAGGTTCAGAAGACCTACCTGGCCCTGGTTAGAGGCCATACGCAGGACTCCGGAAAGATCGATCGGGCGCTGGTTTCCGACAAAGGTCGAGGAAAGCCGGTAACGAATCCTCATTCGGTACCTCAGGATGCGGAGACCTGTTACCGCACGCTGGAAAAATTTGAAGCGGGCTTTGCGTCCGGCCGTCATGAAACGACTCGTTGCAGTCTGGTGGAGGCTTCTCCGAAGAGCGGGCGATATCACCAGATTCGGCGGCATCTGACGGGGATTTCTCACCCGGTTGTTGGCGATGCCGATCATGGCGATACAAAATTCAATCGTGCTTTTCAGCAACACGCCGGCGTGACACGACTCATGCTGGCGGCGGTTCGTGTTTCGTTTCTGCATCCCATAAGCAAGGAACAAATCATCATCGATTGTGCCCCGGAGCACTCCTTCACCAGCGTGATCGAATTACTGCGTGAGCAAGCTGTCTCAAGGTAGTGAATCCGGTGCCACCTTCGTTATGATCCATGAAGCATCAGTCAGAAACAGGATCCTCTCAGGAAAGTGCAAGTATGTCCGAGTGTCGGTTTCAAGCTCAGGCGGAACTTTTGGAGCGTGAGTTCTATCGAGGGATTGACCGAGAGTTGATCGTCGAAGTTCAAGGATACATCGAACAGCACGTTGAGGAGGGGACATCGACAATCCCGGGGTTTTCCAGTCTGAAGATTTTGAGCGAGTTGCAGGCTGCGGAAATTACGCCGAAGACGCTGATGGC
>CAMAXD010000076.1 GCA_945861975.1 Candidatus Kuenenia stuttgartensis
GCCTGACAGTAGTGACGACATGGTGTTCCGCCGCAGCTATTTTGACACACGTCAGTTCGGCAAGAGCGGCGATGGTCACACATTCCCGAATGCGCTGTCCGAACCAGAAAAGCAGGCAGTGCTGGAATACCTGAAAACACTTTGACGAAGCGCCTTTTCAATCTGATTCATGTCCAGTGCGTTAGTCCTGGGCAGAACATTTCCCATCGGCCAGGCATTGTTGCTTTAACACGCACCGTCTCTGCATCGACATTGCATTCTCCGGACAGGTGTGTTGGCATGGAGGGAAATGCACCAGAGAGAGGGATCAATTGCACTGGCGCAAAACCCGCTTTTCTATCGAACTCAATACGACGCAGAATCACTTCGAATGTCCCATTCGAATTTTCGATCAGCAATGACACGAGAGACGAGGCGTCGTTTAAGAATGGCTGGGCCATGTAAATCTCCATTCTTGTCTTAGAGCTTCTGAGATGCTGCAGAACTTCATGACAGATTTTGACGGTTGGAAAGCGTTATACATCGCCAGCTTTTGAAGCTTTTACAGACACGCGACGGTAGAACATGTCTTCACCGCAGACGGATGTTTCGCCTGAGGTAGGTCAGTGTTTCGAGCCTTTTCAGTTGTTCTCAACCACGCTGCCAAAATTCAATTTTGACGCAAACGGCATCGACCAGATCTACCGGTGGTAAGTTTCCGTCTACAGCGATCCGCGCGAAGCTCTTTGTAGAGTTGCACGTTGGCACGACGTTGGGCAACACAGCATTCAGCACTTCATTGCAGCGACGGCATTCCAGCCGAGGAGTCCTGATGAACAGGACGACACGGGAGCCGACAGTCGCAAATGAAAAATGCCTTCTTTTCGCCAGCAGGCCAATGGATCATAGTCAGCAACCCCCAATCGCCTTGTACTATTCTCGCGTGGTCATCTCGGTTCTTCCGGTGAAACAGTGTTAGACACTGCTCATCAGACTGTTACCCTTGTCCCCGTTCTAAACATCAGACCGAGTTGACCACCTTTCGTAAACTCAAGCCACGAAACTATTTCTCGTCGCGCACTTCATTTCGCGCAGAACTCCTTTTATTGCATCGATCAGACGGCTCAGGATCCTCTTGTCGGGCCAGGTATGCCGGCTTAACGATCTGTCGACTTTTCGGGACAGGCGATGTTGCATTGTGGCAACATGCAAATTCGACCGTCTTTGTTAAGTGGAAATCTTCACCTGTAGTAAAGGCTTTCTCCTGATTCATGTCACCCACAACATTACAGCGAGCATACTCGGAGCATCACGCGGCTCTGAGGTCGTGGTGATCCATCAATTGAGGTCAGGAAATCAACATGGCTCCCACAATCGCTCCTTCTGGCAACTTCCTGAATCCTGTCGGACTGTTGTTCCGAATGTTGACGTCTGGTAAGCGTGCTGCCTATGCCGCGTTGTTTCATGAAGCACTAAGATTGGTGGCAAGACCCGTTGATGCCATTCTGAAAGGGAAGGAAGCTCGTACACTGCAGAAGGCTGCTCCATCAGATCTGCCGGTCATCCTTGTTGTGGGAGCGCCCAGAAGCGGGACGACGCTGGTTTATCAAACGCTGGCGAGATACATGGACGTGAGCTATGTCACGAACATGACCTCCATGTTTCCGAACTCCCCAGTGACCGCAAGTCGTCTGTTGAACTGGTTGCCGAAACGCGACTCGGCCGACTTTCATAATTTCTACGGACAGACAGCTGGATTACACGGCCCCAATGATGGCTTCAGCTTGTGGAATAACTGGCTGGGTGATGATCGTTACGTGCCGCGCACAGATCTGAATGAATCCGAGCAACAGGAGATGCGATCATTTTTCTCTGCATGGAGTCAGGCGTTCGGAAAGCCGTTCTTGAACAAGAATAATCGTAACACCGGATGCCTGGATCTGCTGTCAAAGGTGCTTCCACAGGCCAGTTTTGTCGTTGTGAGAAGAAATCCGTTGTTGGTCGCTCAGTCATTGATCAACGCCCGCCAGCAGGTTCAGGGCGATAAATCAGTTGGCTGGGGATTGCATAGTCATTCATCGGACACGGCTCAGGATCCACTCCGATATGTAGACGATGTGTGTGATCAGATTCTGGAGATTGAGCAACAGTTGGATGATCAGTTAAAGCATATCCCGGCAGATCGTCTGATTGAGGTGACTTACGAAGGCTTCTGTGAAAATCCTTGCGCGTCTCTGCGATGGATCAGCGGACGCATTTCCGGCGTGGATCTTAAAGAGAACCTGATGGCGGCCGAACTGAAGCCATTCAAGGCATCTGCGAAGGTAGCATTGACTGCCGCGGAACAGCAGCGGTTGTTGAGCCGACTTCAGGAGCGTCGCGCGACGGCTCAAGTGCCCCAGCTGTAGGTCCTTGATGCCCTGTCGATGAAAGGTTGCCCTGTCGGGAGAAAACTGAGATCCTGCGGTTCTTCGAAAAATCACAGCGTAGTTGTCGCGTTGTCGAACGGATTGTGATGCAGGTGTTCTGATGTCGGAATTTTCTCCTCAGCCTACTCCCGAGATGATTGAGTTCTACGAACGCCGCACCATCGCGCATATTGGACGAGTTCGGTCGTGCCTGGATGTAATGGCCGAAATGACAGAGTACGGTGCCGAGCTGCTGATTCGTGGGCAAGATCACGATGCTTCAAAGTTCGAATCAGAGGAGAGGATTCCGTATATTTGGCTGACGGAATTTCATCGATGTCGCAGAAACGGCGAATACTTCCTTTACCCGGAAGGAGTTGCCGAGCAGATCGAAGAGGCTGTTCGGCATCACATGTCGGTGAATCGTCATCATCCCGAATACCATCCGGATCCTGATGAGATGTCAGAAGTGGATCTGATCGAGATGGTCTGTGACTGGACTGCGATGGCTCAGGAGTTTGACCAGAATGGCGGCAGTGCTCGTGGATGGGCAGACAAAGTGATTGGCATCCGAGTACACTTCGGCCCGCGTCATCGCCAGTTTGTGTACTCGATGATTGAACTCCTTGATCAGCGTCTGTCCTGTTCTGGAGCAGCCAGCAATCGGTGATTCTGAAAAGTACTGCATTCGAAGTGGCTGCCGGCATTCATGATGCCACGGAAAGGCGAGCGGGACACAATGTCGGACATTTCGAGCAGTTCTCCGGCCCGATTGGCGGCACTTGATCAGTTTCGCGGCTACACGATGGTTGGCATGTTGCTGGTCAACTTTCTGGGAAATTATGAGGTCTGTCCGCGAATCCTGAAGCATAGTCACGACTATTGCAGTTACGCGGATACGATCATGCCGCAGTTTCTGTTCGCAGCAGGCTTTGCAATGCAGCTCAGCCTCGGGCGACGACTACAGCAGGGCGGTCAGATGCCATGGGCCAAAGCCATCCGGCGAATCCTGAGTCTGGCGGCGATCGCAATCGTCTGGTATTCGTTCTGTGACTTGTCCGCAATCGTGCAGATGCTTCGGACTGAAGACACGACTGTTGTTCTGGGGACGCTGTGCAAGAGAAATCTGTTTCAAACCTTGCTGCATATCGCTGTGACGTCTCTGTGGATTCTGCCAGTAATCGGAGCTTCCTCCAGCATGCGTATTGGATACCTGGCATTCTCCGGATTGCTGCATGTTTTGCTTTCTGGCTGGTTCAATTTTCAGTGGGTGAATTCTAATCCGATGGGAATAGATGGGGGGCCGCTGGGATTTCTTACGTGGTCGATTCCCGCGATCTGCGGAACACTCGCCTGCGATCTGGTTCGAAGGCAGGGAGCGGCAGCCGCACGCCGAATTGCTGGTGCTGGTTTTGCTCTGATGTGCGTTGCCTGGGGCTGGTCGTGCGGATCAACGCTGTATGATGTGCCGGATGAGCTTGTGGAAACTCAGCGAGCAGTCAAGTTGGCTGATGATCCGGTCCTGCCCTCACTCGAACGGATTCAGCGATGGAGCGGCAGCAGTATGGAGCCGCCATTTGTGCCGCCGCCGAAAGCCGATTTCCGCAAGTGGAATTACTGGATGATGAGCCAACGCGGGGCCACGATTTCCTATACGACTTTTACCGCTGGATACTCACTGGTCTTGTTTTCACTGTTTTTATGGGCCTGCGACTCATGCAAGTGGCAGGCTGGAATCTTCAGAACGCTGGGGACCAATTCACTGGCCGCCTATCTGTTGCACGACGTGGCTTCGTGGTGGATTTCTCCATGGTTTCCGACAAGTTCAGGGCCAGTCGTGGTCGCGATCGGGTTTCTGTGCTTCAGCGGATTCGTCTATGGAATTTGCTGGATTATGGAACATCGAGGATGGTTGATCCGGGTTTAGCTGAACATTTCCATGTGTTCAGAAACATTGTGTTCTGGATCACTCCATCTCCAGTGACTTTACCAGAAACGCCAGCTCATCTGAAGCTTCCTCAATGATCTTGGCGGTCGGTTTACCGGCACCATGGCCTGCGGAGGTTTCAATCCGGATCAACGTCGGAGCTGTCCCTGACTGACACGCCTGAATCTGAGCCGCAAACTTGAAGCTATGTCCTGGGACAACTCGGTCATCGGTATCCGCTGTTGTGATAAGCGTCGCCGGATAGCGAACTCCACCCTTAAGATTGTGATACGGCGAATACTTCAGCAGTGCGGCGAACTCTTCGGGAACTTCGGCACTTCCGAAGTCATCCGTCCAGAATCGGCCGGCTGTGAACTTCTGGAATCGCAGCATATCCATGACTCCCACCCCGGGAAGACACGCGCCGTACAGATCTGGTCGCTGAGTCATACAGGCCCCCACAAGCAGGCCGCCGTTGCTGCGGCCCTGAATAGCCAGCTTCTTTGAGGATGTGTACTTGTTTTCAATCAGCCATTCCGCCGCCGCGATAAAGTCGTCAAAGACGTTTTGTTTGTTCAGTTTTGTGCCGGCCTTGTGCCAGCGTTCACCGTATTCACCGCCTCCACGCAGATTCGCGACTGCGTAAACGCCACCCATTTCCATCCAGGTGACTCGACCAACACTAAAGCTGGGAGTGATGGAAATATTGAAACCACCATAGCCATAGAGCAGCGTGGGATTGGTGCCATCCAGTTTCAGGCCCTTCTTGTGAGTAATGAACATCGGCACTTTCGTGCCGTCATTACTGGTGTAGAAGACTTGTTTCGTCTCGTAGTCGTCCTGATTAAATTTGACCTCGGCTTTGCGATACAGAGTGCTCACACCCGTGATCATATTGTAGCGGTAAGTCGTCGGCGGAGTTGCAAAGCCGCTGAAGGAATAGAACACATCGGTGTCTTTTCGACGGCCATCAAAGCCTGCCGCTGTGCCGATACCGGGGAACTCAACCTCGCGTACAAATGTCCCGTCCATCGCGTGCAGGCGAACCTGCGTCTTTGCATCCTTCAGATAGTTACAGACGAACATATTGCCCACGATTCCAACACTGTCCATCGCGTTATCTGTTTGCGCGATTACTTCTTTCCAATTGTCTTTCGCAGGTTTTCTAAGATCAATCGCAATGACACGTTTGTTCGGGGCGTCAAGGTTGGTCTTGAAATACAGGATCTGACCATCATTTCCGACAAACGAGTATTCGTGGTCAAAGTTGCTGATCAGTTCGGTCGGCAAACCGTAAGGTTCGGTGAGATCTTTGACGACGATGCGATAGCGGTCATCGGTACCCAGCCACACGGTAATGATCAGATAGCGACCGTCTTCTGAAACGCTGAGCTGAAAGCCCCAGTCTGGTTGATCAGGACGCTCATAAACCAAAACGTCAGAGGACTGCGGTGTACCTACGCGGTGATAATAAACCTTCATGTTGGCATTGAGTGATGTAAACGCGGCTCCTTCTTCAGGCTGCGGATAACGAGCATAGAAGAATCCTTTGCTGTCAGGCGTCCATTCGGCTCCACTGAATTTGACCCACTTCAGTTCGTCTTCAAGAACTTTGCCTGATTCGATCTCCATAATCTTCCAGGTGTTCCAGTCCGAACCAGCATCCTGAATCCCGTAAGCGACATACCGTCCGTCGTCACTGAAAGCCGAGCCTGACAACGCAACAGTACCCTCTTTGGACCAGGTGTTCGGGTCCAGCAAGACCTTTGCCTCACCTTCGAGCGTTGCCTGCTGATGCAGCACGTTCTGGTTTTGGAGTCCATCGTTGCGAAAGAAATAATAGCGCCCTCCTCGCTTAAAAGGAGCTCCGATCTTTTCGTAGTTCCACAATTCCGTCATTCGCTTTTGAATGGTCTCGCGCTGAGGAATCGATTTCAAAAAGCCGAAGGTCACCTTGTTCTGTTCTGTCACCCAGTCGGCGACTTCCTTCGAAGTGCGGACGTCGTCTTCCAGCCAGCGATAGGGGTCTGGAACTTTCGTTCCATGAAAGTCGTCCGTCTGTTCCACCGTACGAGTCGTCGGATACACGAGATTTGATTCCTGAGCGTTCAATGACGAACAAACGATAAAACCTGAGATGATTCCCGAAACGATCAGAGTTGCTACATAAAGACGATGCATGAATTGATCCCCTCGAGTCACTGGCTGAAAGAGTTTGCAGAATCTTGCTGTGTTCTCTGCAGTTATTCAATTCAGCAGGAAGTTCCTCGCGGAGAGATACGTCGATTCTCGCCTCCAGTCTTCGTCGCTACTCAATATCCGTTAATGATCATCTGGCGCGACGCATGTTCATTCGCAAGGTTACCCGGGTATTTCTCCCCGAAATCCTGGGTGATCGATACCTGAGCGTTCTACGGCAATCGCTCATCAAAGCACTCCTGCATTATTAGCAGAGTTGAGGTTTGATCGAGCGTGGTATCCACAGGCCGCTAGTCCTGAGAACAATGAGGAGGAAAGACACATGCGACAAAAGTAGTCATCACTCTTTGAGTGATGAATGCAATTCTGCATAACTAAGCGTCATCTCACAAACCATCGAATCCCATGCTGGCTCACATGATCCGTAAAGTGCAACGTGTGTGGATCGCAGCGACGGTAGACCGTGTGGCCATCGGTGCGGATCATCAGCCAGCCGAAGTCCCAGGCGTCACTGGAATATCTCATCGGGACGGCCGGACGAATACGAACGACCGGATGAGTTCCGATCATGAAGAGCTTCTGCTCCATGTAGTAATACGCAGATCCGCCTTGAACGAAGACTTCGTGATCGACGAAGTCTTCTCCAGGACTCGTCAGCGAATCACATAGCCCTGCGATGCCCAGTTTGATTGAGCATCCAGCAGAGAACGCTTCAATCAGATCTTCAAGCGAGCCTGAAAGGACAGTGCCGTCAGACGAGTGATGCAGCACTTGTTGCCAGTCGTCCCGCACACAGAAACGGAATACGTCAAAGTCGTAGACAAAGTTATGGCTGGGGGCATTGGTGTCAGCATCCCATGCGTTTTCGATATGATACTTTGGCATATCAGCGGGAGCTTCTGCGATCGCGGCTCCTCGTTGACCAACAGCGGGGAGTCCATCAAGAAACGGGCGAGCGATGCCCTGTGTTCCGTCCTGATTGTAGAGAAAGAACGACATCGAAGGACGTGGGCCAAATCCTGTTGGTAATTCAATCGGCTGACGCAAACTCATCACCCCCGCGCTCCAGGAGTTGTTGATGAGATACGTCACGCCAAACTCGGCAACCTCACGAATACGTTCCGAACTGGATGATGTGACGTCGATGTGTTCGTTGTGAATGAACTCCGTGCCGATCCGCAGGTCCGCTGCTCGGCCGATGGCAGCACCGAACTCGTCGGGAGATCCCTTTAAGATCTGACGGGCAGAGTTCAGTTCCAACACACATTGCCATGAATGACGTGCACCAGCCATGAAGCCATTCCGGAAGAAGTCGGCGAGTCTCTATCTGTACGCTAAGGCCGCCGATGATGGTTTCGGAAGTTGCTTATTTCTTCAAGTGAGCAAACGAAAAACGGGCCACGAAGATGAGACTTCGTAACCCGTTTTATTTTTCAAAAGAACCTGACACAGTGTTCAGGAACGTTCCATGCGTTGGACACAGCCAGAAATTTTGGCTCGGCTTTTCAGCCACACTTCCAAGCCTAAGGCATTAGGCCTTCTTGGCTGGGGACAGTTGTCGAATGCTGGCGCCACTTCGCTTGGAAACCAGTTCCTTGCTGCCGTCGGCATTGATCTTAACGCCAACGCGAGTCGGCTTGCCGGTTTCCGGGCAAATCAACTGAACGTTAGAAGCGTCGACTGCCAGCTCGATGTGCAGACGTCCACCTTGTGGGCTCTTTGGGTGGCCTCGGCGAACGTGCTTGTAGACCTTATTGACTCCTTCAATAACCACTTTTCCGTTCTTGCGATCTACGGACAGCACGGTGCCACGACTACCGGAGTCGTCTCCAGAAACGACCTCAACAGTGTCACCTTTGCGAATGTGCATCTCTATCAACTCCGAAAACACTCAATTCAGGGCCAAAAACGGAGAAACTCGATTCCCTGCAATCGACATTACAGCCGAATTTCATCACGGAATTTGCAAAAACGCAGCCTTCGGCGACGATGAACCACTGTTCAGCGGCCCAGCGCAAGGTGTGCGCGGAAAATCGAAGCCGGGAAGGATGACAACTTTCGGTCTCCGAATCAAGGCTGCTGAATGCCGTTCAGGCTCGAATTACGGAGTCTCTCGTGAACAGCACGAAACTTTGGTCTCAGAGTCCAGAACTCTGATTTCCCCGAGATACCCGCTGAAACCTGTCGCGAATCTCATTAGCCGACCCGAGCGTAATCCAAACGTCGTACTCCCATTGAAAGCCGGGAACAATCGCCAATGTCTTAATCGGAGCAAAGTAAGAACAGCTTCCCGGTGAATCCCTGTCTTTGCCAAATCGGTAACAGGTCAGGTCATCGGCAACTGGCACGTAACACCCGATTCCATGGTCATTCTCGCCCACATAGGCGGCCCAGTGTTCCGTGATCTTCTTATATTCGTTAGGAAAGGCCGGCTGAGTTCTCGCAAGCGCCGCACCTGACCATGGGACTTCACCATCGTACAGGACAAGAGTTTCCAAATGAGAGTCGACGAAGAATGCAGGCAACTCCTGGTGATGTGCAGGGTGAGTTTCCTTGCCCGCATACTGAAAACGAAAACGCACATGCAGCAGCTCATCTTTAAGCGTTACGGTCTGCTCCATCGTGCATTCTGATAAAAGTTCGCCCGTGGCCCAGTGCAATGGCTGTGACTTTACCCACGATGTTGTCAGTTCGTGCTTCTGTTCCAGCATAATGGCCGACTTGCCTCGCCAGTCACCTCCCTGAACCGGATTCCATCGCCACGGCGTTTTGTTCCATAGTGATCCATCTTCCCGGCCATACCACGACTGCTGTACCAAACGGCCACGATCGAAACTGTTGATCAGACTGCGATCAGCGTCTGCGGCACTGATCCACGCAATCGCACCTCCTGACGAACGGCTCAGTCCCACCTTGAGCTTTTCGTTCCTGAGCCAGATCAGTTCCTCCTGATCCTTCTCCGGTACAGTTGCCAACGACAGTGTTGCCATGACCGCGAGCTCTGGAAGTGGCAACAGCGGAACGCTTGAGATTGCATAGGAAACGCATAACAGCAACATGCAAAGCAACGTCCGTTTGTAAGCGAACTCTGTTCGCAGCAACTCGTGTGGCCCGTGGAGAGCAGACTGCATTCTTCAATAATCCTCAGCAAAACATTTATTGTCGCACGCAGTCTGACGGGTACTGCAACAGCGATTGTCGTATTAAAGCCTTACTGATGTTTAGTGCATGCACGGTTCTCGCATGTTTTGGGGAAGCGAACAACGTGAGCGATTTCAAAACTCGAACCGGTAGGTTCCATTGGGTCAAGAGCACTGCCATTGCTAGTGCTCTGTCAACCTTTAAAGTTGGGGTTGAATTGTATTTGTATGACGGACTTCCAGTCCGTCGGCGGTAACCTTTGTCGACGGACTGGAAGTCCGTCGTACCCGAAAATTGAGCCTTGACAGAGCACTAGGGCTTCGGCGGATTTCGATAATCGAGCGGTGGCTTTTGATTGGGCTGCATCAACGATTCGTAAGTCTGATTGCCCAGACGTTTATCAAATTCTTCCCTCGCCTGCTGAAGCATTTCCGGACTGCGGAACATGTCAATCGCGGTTGCCGCCAGAACTCGAGCGGCCAGGTGCATTCCTTTTTCACCAATTGACGTTCCACCTGCAGCGACGGCCTGCCACGAATGAGCCGGCGTTCCCGGCACCCAGCAGGATGTGCTAAAGCCTGTCGTCGGCACAACCCACGAGATATCTCCCACATCCGTCGAACCTTTGCCGATCGTTCCATCAACGTCTTCGACTCGACTCACGGTTTCCAATGAAACGGGTTCAGAAAGATGCTGCTGCAGACGCGCGGCAAACTGCCTTTCTTCTTCGGTGTAGGACAAATCATTCAGCTCAGCCAAGCGGGCACGAGTCATATTTGACAGTGTTTGATTCGGCAGGATTTCTCGAATTCCCCCTTCGTAGCGAATCGTCAACTCAGTCTCAGTCGCTAACGCTCCGGCTTTTGCACATAGCTCCAGTCGCGAATACAGCGGCTTCAGAAACTTCGCTTCAGGATGCCGAATGTAGTAGTAAACTTCAGCAAATGCCGGCACCACGTTCGGCGCATCGCCACCACTGGTGATGATATGATGAATGCGAGTTGCTTCGGGAGTATGTTCGCGCATCAGTTCGGCCGCATGATTGGTCAGTTCAACAGCGTCCAATGCAGAACGTCCCTGCTCGGGAGATCCGGCCGCGTGGGCCGTTCGGCCACGAAACTGAAACTTCACAGCGACTCGAGCAAGGCTCGAACGATCTCCAGCCGATGTCTTGCTGGAGGGATGCCAGTGCATAACGGCGTCGCAATCTTTGAAGAGTCCCGCTTCGACCATAAATACCTTAGCACTGCCGCCTTCTTCCGCTGGGCATCCATAGAATCGCACCGTGCCGTTGATCGTACCCGCCTTGATTTGTTCGGCGATCGCAATCGTGGCTGACAATGATGCCGAGCCAAACAGATGATGGCCGCAGCCGTGCCCAAAGGAATTGCCATCATCGCGAGAAAGTGGCTCCGGCACGGCCTGCTGTGAAAGGCCTGGCAACGCATCGAACTCGCCAAGTATTCCAATCACAGGCTTGCCCGAACCGAACTCGGCCATAAACGCCGTCGGGATTTCCGCAACTCCACGAGTGACTTTCAGGCCCGCCGCTTCAGCCGCGTCAGCCAGCAATGCGGACGATACCGTTTCCTGATAACCGGGCTCCGCAGCCAGCCAGATTTTCTGAGCAATCTGCCATGTCACGTCGCGGCGATCAGCAACCGATTTTAATGCCCCTTCAATCGCAGCGTCCGATTCCTGCGCGATCGTCAGTGAAGACGTCAGCAGTAATAACGCGATGGCTACCCCCAGGATACGGGAGTCACGATGCATTCCAGAACTCGTCTTCTGGCTGACGCCGTTGCGAGTTTCTGAAGCCAACGCAGAGCTTGGCGACGACTGTGGAAATTTGTGCATGGACGAATACTCACGGTAATTGATGGGGCCGGAAATTCCCGCCGACGGGAGGTCTTCCGGGAATTTGCTTACAGTTCTTCAAGCGGTTTTAACCCTGTCCGAGGGCAATGTGGCAGCAAACCGCACTCGGTACATTTCGGGCGGCGAGCGATACAGGTTCGTCGTCCATGATGAATCAGACGATGAGAAAACTCGATCCATTCTGACTTTGGGATAAACGCCATCAGATCGCGTTCGATAATCTCCGGGTTCTCTGATGACGTCAGGCCCAGAAGATTCGTCAGGCGCTTAACATGCGTATCAACAACGATCCCGGAGGGAATTCCAAACCAGGTTCCCAATACAACGCTGGCAGTTTTTCGGCCGACACCTGGCAGCGTAATAAGTTCTTCAATGTCCTGCGGGATTTCTCCATGGAAGCGTTCCACAAGAGCCAGAGCCATTCCGCGAAGGTTCGCGGCTTTGTTGCGAAAGAAACCGAGCGGCTTAACAATCCGTTCCACGTCTTCCTGTGTGGCTTTTGCCAATGAGGCGGCGTAGGGATAAATTCTAAACAACTCCGGAGTCGCCTGATTTACTCGTTCATCAGTGCATTGTGCCGACAAAATTGTCGCGACGAGCAACTGAAAAGCAGATTCATGATTCAACGCGCATTCGGCCTGGGGGAACAGCGTTTTCAAACTCGCGATGACCGATTTCGCTCGAACACGACGGATCGACAGCAATTCGTCAGGGTCTGCCGGTGCCGCCTTCGCTTTTGTTGATACGCTTTTCTTTTTAGCCACAGAAAGCTGATTCCCATTTCAAGTCACGACCGCAACCGCCACGTCTGCGGCAGTCATTTGCAGAGGAATATCATACCAGCAGGCTGCAGCACAATTGACCCGCGATGATGTTGTCGAATTCCACAAATCCGCTGAGTCTCTGGTGGACAGTCTTTTCGCATTCACCGCAAATTTGGCCCTTGCTGCATACGTCCGAGAGATTCCATTGTTGGCTTTGGTCGATTTCGAGGGTAGTATTCACAAATAACGAACCGAGTATATCGGTTCGGCCTGCTTGCCCGCCCCGGATTTCCCGCCTCATTACAAACGTCTGGTTTGATCCTATGCAACCAGTGCTTGTCACCATTACCAGCGTTACTCTGTTGTTGAACTGCGGCTTCCCTTTGAGCCTCTTCGCGGACGAAACACCGCCAGCCGAGAGTTCTGCAAATGTGGCCAACGTCCCCGTCGACTATGTCAAAGATGTCCGTCCAATCCTCCGCGCGAAATGTGCAATGTGCCACAACGAAGCGGAGCCCAGCGGAGGTTTGAGGCTTGATGGTGTTGCTCACGTTATGAAGGGCGGAGACAGTGGTCCTGCTCTGGTTGCGGGGAACAGTGCAGACAGCCGAATGATTCAGGCCGTGGTCCAGGCTGGTGACTTGAAGATGCCGCCACCCGAGGAAGGCAAGCCTCTGGAGCCTGCTCAGATCGAGATCCTGCGACGCTGGATCGATCAGGGAGCGAAGATTCCGGACGACGAAAACCAAATTACTCACTGGGCCTTTCTGAAACCCGTCCGTCCTGCCGTGCCACATATTGAAGGTTCAAGTTCTCCTCTGGCCGGCAATCTTCTTCTGGGCGCTAATGAAGGTGGAGCAGGGGCCGTTCATCCGATTGACGCGTTCATTGCTCAACAACATGCCGCTCGCGGGCTTGCTCCAATCGCTCCCGCACCGAAACATGTTTTGTTGCGGCGAGCTTATCTGGATCTGATTGGTCTTCCGCCAACTCCGGAACAATTGGCAGCCTTCGAAAATGAGACATCGCCGGCTGCCTATGAGAAGGTTGTCGACCAGTTGTTGGCAAGTCCGCATTATGGCGAACGCTGGGGACGGCATTGGATGGATGTTTGGCGTTACAGCGACTGGGATGGCTACGGTGCCGAGGTTCGCGAAAGCAAGCCGCACATCTGGCGCTGGCGGGACTGGATTATTGAATCATTGAACGCTGACAAATCCTACAATCAGATGGTTGTCGAAATGCTGGCGGCTGATGAAGCTTGTCCGGATGATCTGCAGGCGGCCAGAGCAACCGGCTATCTGGTTCGCAACTGGTACGTCTTCAATCGCAACGCATGGCTTGACAATACCATCGAGCATACCGGCAAAGCTTTCATGGGCATAACGTTTAACTGTGCTCGCTGCCATGACCATATGTTCGATCCTTTGGCTCAGACCGAATATTACAGTCTCCGAGCGATCTTCGAACCGCATGATGTGCGCACCGATCGCGTCCCGGGCCAAAGTGATCTCGTGAAGGACGGACTCGTGCGAGCCTACGACGCCAATGCTGCTGCGCAGACGCTGTTGTTTGTCCGAGGTGATGAGAAGAATCCTCTGAAAGATAAACCTCTGGCTCCACTCGTTCCCGCTGTCTTTGGTAACCGTGAGCTTCCGATTGAGCCTGTGAATCTTCCTGCCAGTTCTTATTACCCCGGGCTGCAGCCTTTCGTGATCGAAGAAGCACGCCAGAACGCTGAGGTGGAATTGACGTCCGCCAATGATTCATTGATCGCCGCGAAACAGGCGATCGAGAAAGCTCAGTTGGCCTTCATTGAATTCAAGAATCGACCGGCCGACCCTTCTGAGTCAACAACTCTGCTCGCCGATGATTTCTCAAAAGCTCGCCCGGAGATCTGGGAACCCGGAACAGGCAACTGGCAATATCAGGACGGGTGCCTGAAGCAGCTCGATGCGGCCGACGCCATGTGCAGCATGAAAGGCCGGCAGGTACTTTCGAATGACTTTACCGCAAGCTTGAAGTTTCGGATTACCGGAGGTGATGTTTACAAATCGGCCGGAGTGGCTTTTGACGTTGTGGACGACCAGAACCTGACGTTCATCTATGCCAGCTCGGGCGGTTCGAAGTTGCAGATTGCTCATCGAGTCAATGGAGCCGACCAGTATCCGGCGAATGGATCGAAGCCATTGGCCATTGAGCTGAATCGCGATCATCAAATGATTGTGAAGGTTCGCGGTTCACAAGTTGAGATCTTACTGAACGGTGAGTTGCAGTTAACTTATCCAATGCCAAATCCACGGCCCGCTCAGGGACGTGTGAATGTCTGGACCTATGATGCAACGGCTGAGTTCACAGCGATTGACGTTAAAGACGCTGCTGAAGTCAGCGAAGTCACGTTGATGGCAAAGCGGCAGTCCGCCGAATCTCAGGTGCAGGTTGCGGAGAAAAAGCAGGCGATCGCTCAGGGTTTGCTGGATTTTACGTCCGCTCGAATTGCTGCCGACGCGGCCAACTATGCAACGCCTCCAGCAGGCAATGCGAAAGAACTGTCGTTAGTCGCCGGTAAGGCTGAGAAGACATGGTTGCTGTTGCAGGAAGACCTCAAACTGCTCACGGCCGAACAATCACTTGCGGCAGCAAAGGCTGCACTTCCCGGCGATGGAATGCCGGCTGATGAGAAAAAGACAAAAGCTGTTACCGATGCTGAGTCAGCGGTCGCGGCGGCAAAGACTGCTGTTGAAAATGCTGCGAAAGCGGCCGCAGAGCCGTTTGAAGCGTACACGCGGTTTACTCCGATTTATCCATCGTCAAGTTCCGGGCGCCGTCTTGCGTTTGCTCGCTGGGTCGTCGGTCCGGAGAACCCGCTGGCAGCTCGTGTTGCTGTCAATCATATGTGGCTGCGACATTTTCATCAGCCGCTGGTACCCACAGTGTTTGATTTCGGAATGAACGGAAAGCCTGCGTCTCATCCGGAGTTGCTCGATTGGCTGGCCATTGAGCTGATGGAAAGCGGGTGGAAGATGAAGTCGTTGCATCGACTGATCGTGACAAGTCAAACGTACCGGCTGGCATCGTCAGCAGCGGCGTCTTCATCTGACGTAGCAACGGCAGCTGCAAACTCAAAGATTGACCCTGAGAATCGTGCTCTATGGCGTCAGAACAGCCATCGCATGGAAGCTGAGATCATTCGGGACGCAACCTTTTACGTGGCGGGTCAGTTGGATACGACAATGTACGGAGCTGATCTCGACCCGGCCACAGGCCTGACGCTCGCTCGTCGCAGTGTTTATTTCCGCACGTCGAAAGAGAAGAAGATGACGTTCCTCTCCACGTTCGACAGCGCGAATCCGGTGGAGTGTTATCAGCGAGCAGAAAGCATTTCTCCTCAGCAATCACTCGCGATGAGCAATAGTCCGCTGACGTTGGCTCAAAGTCGAATTCTGGCCGGGAAGCTCAGCGAACAAGTGCCAGCGGATAATTCTGAGGAGACTGCAGTTTCGTTCATCGGGCTTGCATTCCGCCACGTGTTACTGCGAGATCCCACGGCAGAAGAACGCACAGAGTGTCTTGCATTCGTAAAGCAACAATCAGAACGACTGGCAGCCGGATCAGCCCTGACAAGCTTTTCAGGAGGCACTGCAAATCCAGTGAAACCGTCTGCCGATACATTACGACGCGCGAGAGAAAATCTCGTACATGTGCTGATGAATCATAACGACTTCGTGACGATACGCTGATCTTGATCAGTGTGACATCGCCAGTTGGTTTTGATGGCTGAATCGTCGGCAGGCGAGGTCGATAATTCTTTCGGACGCTTTGCCGTCGCCATAAGGATTGACGTCGACCTGCATCGCTGTGTAGGCATCTCGATTGGTCAGCAGTTCGCAGACTTCTCTAACAATGCGCACCGGATCTGTGCCGACGAGCCTTGTCGCTCCGGCTGCCAGTGCTTCTGGTCGCTCTGTCGAATCACGAGTCACCAGCACAGGCTTCCGCAACGAGGGAGCTTCTTCCTGCACGCCGCCAGAGTCGCTCAGAATCAGCGTGGCCTGATCCATGAGCCAGATAAACTCAGGGTAGTCTGCTGGCGGTATCAAATGCACATTCTTGCGACCGGCCAGAATTTCATGCACTGGTCCGCAAATATTGGGATTCATATGGACTGGGTACACATATTGAATCTTTGGAAACATGTCGGCCAGTTGACCGATCGCTGAGCAAAGATTGCGAATTCCTTCGCCATGGTTTTCTCGTCGATGAGCTGTGATCAGAACCATCGGTCGACCAGCAATATCGGGATACTTCTGGATCCAGGTCGATGAGTTGGCTCGCTCCTGCTGAACAGACAACTTCAGAGCGTCGAGCACTGTGTTGCCTGTCACAACGACATCGTTCGGCGAATAGCCTTCCCGAAGCAGATTGTCCTGAGCCGCCTCTGTCGGCGCGCAATGTAGAGCGGTCGTCAGTGAGCAGACTCGTCGATTAAATTCTTCGGGAAACGGTGAATCAATGCTATCTGTTCGCAGACCGGCTTCAACGTGAATAAAAGGGATGCGTGCATAAAACGCCGCCATGCTGGCACACAACGCGGTCGTCGTGTCACCCTGACCGACAATGCAATCCGGTTTCGTTTCGGAAATCACGCCCGTCAGCATCTGAAGACAACGCGCTGTCAGTTCCGACAGTGTCTGGTTCGGCTGCATCAAATTCAGATCATGGTCAACTCGCAGACCGAAGTACTTCACGACCTGATCGAGCATCTCTCGATGCTGTCCGGTTAAGCAGACAATCGGAGTCACCTTCGGATGCCGCTGCGCAGCCAGCACCAGTGGTGCCATTTTGATGGCTTCGGGCCGAGTACCAAAGATGCAGAGCATGCGAAGTGACATGGGAATGGGTCCGACTAAGTATTTAAATTCAAATTTCAGATTTGAATGTGAGAACATGACAGAAGGTAACAAAACATACTCGGAGGGCTCACGCCCTGCCGCTCGCCTGTAAGATCCGGGATTACGGGGTCTGTTGCAGCCATTGGTCGGCGGCTTGAGCATTAAATCGCAGTACGTCGATATGAAACTCCGGCAGATGCGCGATGGATGATTGCACGGGGATCTGATTGACCGGCTCAAAGATGTCCGGATGATTCTTCACCAGATCTCGCAATTCCTGAGCGAACTCTATGGTCTGGAAAAACTGTGGATTCTCAAGCACCACGAATTTCGGATTCGCCTCGATAAACTTGGCGACGATTTCCCGATCGTTCTTAACGTGCTTCTGAAAATCCGTAGTTGGAACGCAGACAAAGTCGTACAGCAACTTGTCTCCTCGAATCACAGAGCGTGAACGACTCGGATCCAGATGTCGCATGTGATATGTGAAGTTTCCATCCCACCAGCCATCGAAGAAGACGCTGTCGCCGGGCGAGGTTTGTTCGAGAATCTGTGCGGCGGCCGAGCCATAACCTTCGACTCGGTAAGTCGGAAGACTCATCGCCCCAAACGCCGTCGAAGCAAAAAGGATGGCGTAGGTACCCACGGCGAGCGG
>CAMAXD010000077.1 GCA_945861975.1 Candidatus Kuenenia stuttgartensis
TGAAACTCAATTCTTTCCACACGACAGACTTCCAATCCACGTCGAACCTGCGTTCGCGTGCGGCTGCGCAGGAGCGGAAAGTCGTAGTCCTTCGCATCGCAGACGATACGAAAACTTGCAACACCCTGATCAAACGGGCAGCCAAATCTCGCAACCAGCCCGTCAGATCTCAGGATCTCACGGAGATCAATCGAATTCGCGTCGACATCTCGGTCATATGGAAAACTGGAAAAGACGCGAGCCCCGCAGTTGAACCAATGAACGCCACTCACCTGGCGTACCTCGTGGCCGATACGCTGCAGGAAATCAAGGTGATGTAGCGGGCTGATAGACACGGCGGACACATGCTCCAAAACTCACCCATGACACCAGATCAATCTCCACCGCCCAGCAATGAACTCAGATCGACATACATGACAAAAAGGAACAGAGAAATAATGAACAGCAATCCAAAACCATGAGCCCATCCAATCACGCGAGAACTTGGTTTGCGGCGTGTGATCCCTTCCCAGAACAGGAAGACCATATGACCACCGTCCAGGATTGGAATCGGCAGGAAGTTGAGGATCGCCAGATTGATGCTGAGATATCCAAGAAACATCATGAGATCAATCAGGCCACGCTCCGCCACCATGTAACCGATCTTTGCAATTCCCACAGGACCGCTCATCGAATCCAAAGAAACACTGCCACGAAGTAAAGAGCGGAGGGTCATGTAGATTGAGTTTGCCGTCTTGCGAGTTCGTCGAACTCCTAAAGACATCGCTTCGCCAAAAGTTTTTCCCTTTTGCAGTTCGCGATCGTCCTGCCAGATGCTGCCATTGAATCCTCGAAACCAGCGATACCAGCCCGTGGCAACTTCGTGAGTTTTCAATACTTCCGAACCGTTATTCTTACCGTCATCAAAATAGATGCGAATCTGTCGGTTCGGCACCCGCTGAATCTCTGCAAACGCCCAGGCCCAGTTAATCTGCTCCAGAGTTCCGGGCTCTTTCGCATCCAGAGTAGCGAGGTCCAGCTCTTTTGGAGTCTTCGCATCACCCAAAGCATCGGGGGCGTCTGATGTCGGATCGGAATGAATCAGATCAATCCGAGTAATCTTCATGTCCGGCTTGAAGACACCCAGCTTATCAGCCTCCGAGCCTTCCAGAATTTTTGCAATTCGAGGTTGAACCTGATAACCCAGACCAAGCGATGGAATACTAAGCGGACTGGCTTTGAAATCCGGTGAATCCAGCCAACCTGGCGCATCGACTTCAGGAATCAACTCCAGTTCAACCTGCTCATCGCCATTCGGGGTCGTCCGCTTCACCACGACTTTAACCGGCTTGCCGCCTCGATCGCCAAAGTAGACAGGCAGTTGCAGTGGGTCAATGGTCTTGCCGGGTTCCTGATCATCCACAGAAACAATGATGTCGCGAACTTTGATGCCAGCCTTTTCGGCAACTGAATCTTTCTGAACAGCCAGAATCGGGCCCATGGCCATCCAAAGGCCGATCGAACGAATCTCGGACGGCGGCACTGTAATCTCAACGGTCGTCGTCGACCCCGTTTTTTCCACATCGCCAGTTTTTTCCGATCGCTCGACGGTGTAGACCAATTCGCGATCGGCATACCGTGACGTCATGTAACGCAGCAACGAAAACTGCAAAGGCTTCGCGGGACCGGCGGCGCCCTTGTCGGCTGGCACCCGAGCAGACTCGCCTTCTCGCAACTTTGGTTGAATACTCAGGATCTTGTCGCCAGGCAGAAAATCCGTCGAAGCCTTCTCGAGCGCCATTCCGGCATCGGAAATCAATTCTGGCTTTTCGATCTGATCCGCAATCTGGGCGATTGCTCCAGGTCGTATCCCCACGGATCGGACTGACGATGATTGCAGCGGCGTCAGAATATGATTGAATGAGGTCCCGTCGGTATGAGTTCCTGCCAAAGTCACATCGCCAGCGGAAAGGATAACCGCTTCCTGAAGATCGCTGAAGCTGCGAATGGATTCACCGTTCACCGACAGAATTCGGTCACCCGGGCGAATGTCGGCCTGCCACGCAGGGAATCCTGTAATCACAGAGCCCACAACCGGTGCTGGCTCAAACACGCCAAACCAATAGCAGGTCGCGAAGAACATGAACCCCGTGATCACATTCATGATCACACCGGCTGAGATGATGGCCATTCGCTGAGGAACAGTCTTCGCCGAATAGGAACGAGGGTTCTCAGCAATCTCCGAACTGGTCATCTGATTCGGATCCATGTCGTCCTGCCCAAGCATTTTGACATAGCCGCCGAACGGAAGCGCGGACAGGGCGTACTCTGTCTCGCCCTTTTGGCGACTCCAGAGGATCGGACCAATCCCGATGCTGAATCGTTCCACATGCACATCGCACCACTTGGCGACTGCAAAGTGCCCGAGTTCATGAAAGAAGATGACGAGCCCGAGCCCCAGAACAACCGAGAGGATATTCAGAAACTTGGTGAGTACGGCACTCAAATCAGTGGCCGCGAATAATTGAAAAGCTAGGTCTTCCACCGAGCTGCTTCCTCCCGAGCCCAGCTGTCGATCTGAAGCAGTTGCTCCATCGTTGGCTGTGCATCGAATTGATGGTGGTTTAATACATCTTCTACAACCTGAGTAATTCGGAAGAAGGGCAATTCACGATTCAAGAATCGCGCTACGGCCACTTCGTTGGCGGCATTCAGGACAGCGCCGCACGTTCCGCCTCGCTGAACCGCTTCAAAGCCTAATCGCAATGCCGGGAAGGCATCAAAATCAGGAGGCAGCAGTTCCAGTGTCTGAGGCTGAGTCCAATCTGGTTTCCGAGCGGGCCCGTCCGGCCGCAGCGGAAACATCAAAGCATACTGTATCGGCAGCCTCATGTCCGGTGGAGACATCTGGGAAATCACTGAACCATCCCGGAACTCTACCAATGAATGAACATAAGACTGCGGATGAATCACAACAGAAATCTCTTCAGGAGCAAGCCCAAACAACCACCGGGCCTCAATGATCTCCAGAGCCTTGTTCATCATGGTCGCTGAATCGACGGAAATCTTAGGCCCCATATTCCACGTCGGATGCTTCAACGCCATCTCGGGAGTCACATCTCGCAACTGATCCTTTGAAAAGCCTCGAAAAGGCCCGCCACTGGCCGTCAAAATGACTCGCCGAACATCCGCACGACGCCCACTTTGCAAGCATTGATAGATCGCACTATGCTCACTGTCCACAGGAATTACAGCCGCTCCAGTCTCAACCGCTCGACGCATGATCAGTGACCCGGCGACAACCAGCGACTCTTTGTTGGCCAGAGCTACCCGCTTTCCAGCGTCCACTGCGGCCCAGGTGGCCGGCAAACCGGCAGCGCCGACCATGGCACACACGACGGTGTCAATTTCAGCGTTCTGGATCAGCTTTGGAACTTTGTCCAGTCCCTGATGCCACGCGACTTGTTTTGTCGAACCGCCCGAAATTCCCACACGCGAAGCCGGCAATGCCGCATCCGGAGCCCCCAAAACGGCCCAATCAGGCTGAAATTCAGAAACCTGCTGACATAATCTCTCGGCACTTCGATGCGCCACCAGTCCCGCCGCGCGCAGGCTGGTGGAATGAGCCCGAATGACATCCAGACAACTGGTTCCGATCGATCCCGTGGACCCGAGAACGGCTATAGAAGTGGGCGCAGCCAAGTGAGAAGGCTCATGCAGACGAAAAAAGTGGTTTAAAAGTGTCTGCGGATTCTAGGTTAAAACCGGAACTCATGGAAAGCCGGGTATTATCTGGCCTCCGACGCACATAGCGGGCGAAGGACCTACTGCAGGTCCTTTCTGCCGAAAAAGACGTCGCGGCTTGCCGCGACTTTGTGTGGTGGTGGTTTGATTAAAGCGGGCCGAATTCAGTTCCAAAGCGTCGCACGGCGGTACGCCTGCGGCGAAAGTCCTGCCCGGCAGGCAGTACCTACTTTACGTCGGCTGCCGCAGGCTTAATCAGCAGCACGATAATAATTGACAACGCCGCCACGCCTGCGAATGCACCAAAAATCAAATTCAACGGAACCTGACGGTCTCGGAGGTAACCGAATCCCCAGTCTCCGAATCCACCGCAGCTGATGCTGACAAGATTCATAAAACCGTAGCCGGTCGCTCGCAATTCAGGTCGGACAATCTGGCACAGAATCGGCATGTTGTTGCAGTCGAAAAATCCCCAGCCGAATCCGAAGAGCACAAGTCCTGCGACGGCAACGCCTGCCGTCGCCGCGTTCCCGACACCAAACAAGGCTGGCAGAAACAGGGCCATGCCGATGGCGCTGACAAAAATCCTCCCGCGACTGGTTTTCTTCATCCATCGATCCGCCAGGTAACCTCCAATCGCCGCTCCGAAAATTGAAGCCGGGTGAACGAAAGTCGCAACGAGTCCTGCCTTGCCAAGACCCAACTGAAACTTCTCCTTCAGAATCGCCGGCATCCAGTCTTTCACAACCCAGCCTGCGATAGCTGGCAAGGTGAAGTACAAGACCAGCAGGAGAAAGTTGCGGTTGCGTCGAAGCTCATTGATCGCCTGAGCAGGACTCAGATTCTGCTTCTCCACAGTTCGTTCCGGTGAGCGAAGAAATATGAACAGCGGCAGCGAATACAGAACTCCAATAACCCCACACGCCGAAAACGCCCAGCGCCAGCCGTAGGCAGGAGACTCCGCCACGAAACCCGCCATGCCTCCAACGATCAATCCGCAGTAGATTCCGGCCTGATGAAGTCCCACGGCCCGTGAACGAGTTGCTCCGACATGGAAATCCGTAATCAGCGCCAGCGCGGCGGGAATGTAGAAGGCTTCACTGATCCCCATCAGCGCGCGAGTAGCAATCAGCATTTCGTAAGAATTCACCCACGCGGTCATGCAGGTCACTGCAGACCAAACCAGCAAACTGAATCCAATGACCAACCGTCGGCTGAATCGATCCGCGACGTAGCCACCGAACGGGCTCAGTAAGGCATAGACCCATTTGAACGAGCCCAGCACGAAGCCCCACTGAGCTTCGTTCGAGATCCCCTGAATGTCGCCCACCATCGACGACTTCATGGCAGCCAGCATTTGCCGATCGAGATAATTCAACAGAGCAACCGGAAAGAGCAGAAGCACGACGATCCAGGCAAAGGCTGAAACTTTCCCTGCGATCTCGTTCTTCGAAGAATCTTGTGAAGCAAATTCAGGGGCCTCATAAGCATTTACCTGATCCGGTCGCGGAATACTCATTCGGGCAACGACTTTGCAATGGTCAGAAATAGTGGAAACCTCGCACAACAACGAATATTCGCCGAGCCAGGTTGTGGGCTTGGGAGCATACCAGTTTCAAACGGCCGCGAGAACATACCGAAGGGGCGAGTCAGATCCAATTTCTCTGGACACGCATCAACACGGGATGCTCGTGTGTGTCAGCGGATTGCGTCAGACTCAATTCCAGGACATGCCCAAGCACTATCACCGCTGATACGGCATCTCCATGACTTCGTAGCCCACGTTTCGAAATCCCAGCTTACCATACACGGCTTTGGCCGCCTCGTTGGCATGCTCTACATAGAGTCGTACATTGACCACGTGACCTTCCGATGCAGCAGACTCGACGGCGAAAGAAAAGAGCTTCCCGAAAACGCCCAGACCTCGCCATTCAGCATCAACGTAGACGCTTTGAATCCACAGCATCCAGCCGTCACGCCAGTCGCTCCATTCCCGGGTCAGCATGACCTGCCCGACCACGACGCCCTCTTTTTCGGCAACAAAGTACAGGACTTCAGGGGCCAACAGCAGTCCTTGCGAAACGCCGCGAGTCACAGTGGCCGGATCCAGTTGTTTTCCTTCGGTCTCCTGAGCCAGCCGACAGTTGAATTCCGTGATTCGGCCGACATCAGAAATGTTGGCTCTGCGATACACAAACATCGTCGTTCCTCTTCCCGAAAAGCCCCAGGCTTGTGAGAATCCGGGACTTCTCTAAGTTCTGCTTCTTGAATGGAACGTCTGACCGTGAATGGATTCACTCAACGTCATCGCCAGTCATCTGTTGCGTCGGCCGCTATCGCGTTGATTCTGCTGCTGACTGCCATATTTCGCAATGCACCGGCGTGTCCATTTTGCCTGTCACCACCCCAGACACTGGCCGAACAAATCTCCCGCGCGGATCTCGTGCTGATTGCGGAGTTGGTGAGATTTGAAGTCTACGACCATGGGACTCGCCCGGAATCGACTCTCCGAATTCGCAAATATCTGCAAGGCGAAGAAACCGCTGCTCAACTGGATCGTCTGTCGATTGGTCAGTCGATTGTCATTCCCAGCGAAGCCGCCGGGGCTCATGGCGACCTCTTTCTGATGTACGGAACATTGCCGGAATATTCTTTGCCGGGATCTGCAAACACGTTCGCATCGACGTCCACGAACTCTAAAGCCAGCGATGCAAACTCAACTGGGCAAGTCGTTCAGGCGGTTCTCAAGTCCGATGTTTCAGTTGAAGCCGTCGTTCAAAAGGCGTCGTTCCTGGTCCCTGAATTGATTTCCTGGAACGAAACTCTGGCAATCACCACAGACACGGTCAACTATCTGCAGCAGTTGCCAGCTCAAACAGATCCACAGCCGACCCGCCTGGCTTACTTCCTGACAAATCTGGAACACCGTGATCCGTTGATTGCGATCGATGCCTGGGCAGAATTTGGCAACGCCTCTTATGACGATGTTGTCGCTATCCGAGAACTTATGTCCCCTGCAAACCTTCGTTACTGGATTGCGGACAAAGACATGAGCCCTGAAAGACTGGGCCTCTACGGAATGATGCTGGGACTATCAGGCGGTCCGGATGACGCTCCCTTTATGCTGAACCAGATGATGGACAACGAACCAGTGGCTTCAGTTGGCAACGGCCAGGCCACCCCTTCTCGCGCCTTCCGATTCGGTGCGGAGGGCTTGATGGGTGGCTATTTGCTGTTGACTGGCGAAGAGGGACTCACACAACTTGAGAACACAATTGCATTGCCCGCAGATGTTCCCGACACAGCTCGACATGCATTCGTGCAGTCTCTGCAGTTCATCTGGAGTTACGAAAGTGATGTGATCAATAAAGCTCGCATTCAATCATCAATGCGCCTTCTGCTGCAAAACGGTTCCATGAGAGAAATCGCGATTACGAATCTCGCGCGGTGGGAAGACTGGGAATCGCTTCCTGTACTTCAGGCCATGTTCGCGAAAGACTGCGATGGTGACCGTGAATCACAGCGAGCCATTCTCCAGTTTGCTCAAACATGCCGTCGCAGCGTTTCAGCTCGATCGGATGCTCACGATTACGCGTCTCAAGCTGAAGAATTCCTCTGCGAAGCTCATCTCACCCGCCCGGACCTGCTGAGCCACAACGTCCGCGAGTTCACCGCGCCGCAGTAGAGCAAAGAGAGATTCCTTCCTTTGGACTGCGGCAGCAGGCTGCCTGCACCAAAGCTGCAGCAGGCCGCCGCAGTCCAGAAGTGGGCTTCTTGCCAGCAGACACATTCATTGTTTTGTTTCATGCCACGTCTGGGTACGATGCAGAAGTAATCTCCGCCTCGAATTGACCGGAAACTGCTCGATGACTGAAAATTCACGCATTGTAATTGACACTCAAATCTGTCACGGCGCACCGTGCATTCGTGGGCTCCGGTACCCAGTCACTATGATCCTCGAATTGCTGGCTTCCGGGATGTCTCACCAGGAAATTCTGACCGATTACGACGATCTCGAAGAGGACGATATCCGAGCCTGCCTGCAGTATGCGGCTCGAATCAGTGACATCAAGAGTCTGGCAAGGACGGCGCCGTGAAATGGCTGATCGATGCACAGTTACCAAGGCGACTTGCAATTCGTTTAACTGAACTTGGCCATGATGCCGTACATACACGAGACCTGCCGAGAGGCAATCGTTCAACGGACAGCGATCTTTGCGGTATTGCTGATGCATCCGGGAGTGTCCTTGTCAGTAAAGACCGAGACTTTTTAGATTCGTACTATATCAACAAGACGCCATTGCAACTCTTATGGGTCACTGTTGGAAATATCACCAACACTGAGTTGCTGACATTATTCGAGACACTACTGCCAGATCTTCAACAGGCATTCATCCACTCGAATTGCATCGAGATGTCAAGTCAGGAATTGATCATCCATCATTGAATTATCGAGATGTTGATTCTGTGATCGCACGTCGAATCCCGGAACGAAAAAAACTCGCCCGAAACACGATCCACAGCCTTCTGTAGATAATCACTCTGAAGTTTTACGAACTCTTCCCTGTGTTTGGCAGCAGGCTGCCGCAGCCCATAAGAGCGAGTCGATTGACGATCCTGATGAGGAATTCCATTCTACGTGTCGGTTCTCGTTCATGATCTTCCCACGTAGATGAGACTCTCATGTTACACCTGCGCGCTTTGTGTTTCCTGACCGCCGTCTTGATCACCGCAACCACTTTCGGTCAGAATCAGCCGAGCACCCTCAAGCTGGTGACTCATAATGTCTGGTACGGATTCACAAAGAAAACGGAGCCTCGGCATTCAGACTGGCTCAAATGGATGGCTGCGCAGAAGCCGGATGTTGTGTCGTTGCAGGAACTGAACGAGTACACTCCGGAGAAGCTGGCAGCCGATGCACATTCATGGGGGCATGAGCATTCTGTTTTGCTGAAGGAAGATGGATTTCCCACGGGCATCACTTCACGTTATCCCATCAGTGACGTCAAACGAATTCGCGATGGCATGCACCACGGTTTGCTGCGATGCCGCATTCAGGGCCTCTGGTTTTATGTGATCCACTTTCACCCATCAAACTTTGCTCGACGAATGGAGGAAGCGACTCTGCTGCAGGCCGATGTCAGGTCACTCCCTGAGTTGAATCCACGGATTGTTCTGGCCGGTGATTTCAATGGGTTCGCCCAGGCAGACAAGCCTCAGTATCACTCAGACCCGAAACTGGTCCCTTTCTTCCAGATGCTGGATCAGCGCGACAAGGGTGCTCGCAATCTCAATAACGGACGGATTGACTATGGAGGCATCTCGTCCATTCTCCGTCAGGGTTACACGGACCTGATTCAGCAGCGTCGGTCCAATGGGGACCCATTTGTCGGCACGTTTCCATCTCCCCTCGTCAGCGACGAAAACCATGGAACAGACAGACGACTTGATTACATCTTTGTTTCGCGAAGTCTATTGGGTTCTGTCGAATCCGCTGAAATCCTGAGAGACAAGATCACGGACGGACTTTCAGATCATTTTCCGGTCACGGCCACGTTCAATCTAAGCCACGAGACGGCTCAGACAATCTTCACTTCGCAACCAGAATTGCTGCAGGAGTACGGAGCAGGGGAGGGACCGGCATGGCATCAGGAGCTGGGCCTTTTGACAAGCGGCGAGGGCAATATCAATCTCCGCGACAAGCAAGGAAAGAGTTTCGTCTATCGTCAAAACGCTGGTTCAAATGGGCTCATGTTCGATCGAGAGGGACGACTGATTATCTGCGAACCAGTCCGTCGTCGTGTCATTCGTGTTGAAGCCGATGGTTCAACCAAAGTACTGGCAGAAACATTTGATGGCAAGAAGTTTAATCAGCCTAACGACCTGACGATGGACTCGCAGAATCGTATTTACTTCACCGATCCGCAATATGGCGACCGAAGTACGATGGAGATGCTGGACGCGAACGGGCGCCCGATCGAAGGCGTGTATCGCATCGATCCCTCAGGAAACGTAAGGAAAATTATCACGCATGAAGTCGATCGCCCGAATGGAATCGTCGTGAGTCATGACGACAAGTATCTATTCGTCGCCGACAATAACAACAATTCACCCAATGGTGCGAGAGCGCTCTGGCGCTTCGAACTTCAGCAGGACGGAACTGTTGATGTTGAAACTCAAACGCTGATCTTCGACTGGAAGACGACTCGAGGTCCCGATGGAATGAAACTGGATGCCGAAGGTCGTCTGTACGTAGCGGCGGGTATCAACAAACCCAATCCTCCACATGAAACTGCTGATGAACCCACAGCCGCGATCTATGTGTTTTCCCCGGAGGGTACTTTGCTCACAATGGCCCCGATTCCTCGCGATGAAACCACAAACTGTGCTTTTGGCGGCGATGATCTTCGAACGCTGTTCGTCACGGCCGGGGGCAGCCTTTGGAAACTGCAAACTGCGGTGCCAGGCAAACCAGTCTGGCCGCAGCCGTAGAGGAAGTAGACCAACGGACCATTATGATCGCGGTATGGCCCCGGGCCTTGCACTGCGTCACTGGCGGGCTGGAGCATTGGCGAATGCTTTACCGAAACGTTTTCGCCAATAATCATCAACGCCGACAAAAGGAGCGACACTTTACCGTGCTTCAGCAGTTTCAGAGATGCCAGCGATTTCCAATGCCGATGTGCTCGTAGGATTCACGCAAAGTTCATTGTTGTCGAAACGCAACCAAGGTCCGAAAATTCAAGGCTGGCGTGAGGACCACATTTGTTTCCGGGCTTTTCAATCGCCGTCATGTCTGGATCACGTCAGAAGCTGAAGCATTGGCATGAGTTTCAAAAGCGGGGTATCAAGATCTTTTCTGAAAGAAGTCTGTATGGGCCTGCGTCAAACCATCCTTCTGCCTGTTGCTGTTCTGATGGCTTCTCTGAACTTCACTGGCGTCAGCTTCGGCATGGAATCTTTGAACATTGATGGCGTTCGCATTTCTTACGCGAGCGAAGGTTCAGGAGATCCTGTCGTGTTGATTCACGGCTTGCATGCAAGCACCGATCTTAACTGGCGAAAGCCGGGGATTATCAAAGAACTGGTTCAAAAACACCGAGTCATCAGTCTTGACCTGCCTGGTCATGGCGAAAGTGAAAAATCTGAATCAAAGGATGCCTATGGCCTGCAAATGGTGCACGATGTCGCAAGAATTTTGGAACAACTGAAGGTCCAGAAAGCTCATATCGTGGGCTATTCATTGGGTGGCATGGTGGCGTTGAAATTTGCTGCTGTGCACTCTGACATGACTCTGTCAGTTACTCTTTGCGGAATGGGGTGGCTGAAAGAGGGAGGTCTGCTGCAGCGATTCTGGAACAACATGGCTGGACGCGAAAGTTCTCGAACACCCGAAGCATGCGTCAAAGGAATCGCCGCGCTTGCTCTCAGTGAAGCCGATCTGAAATCCATCTCGCAACCGGTCACAGTCATCATTGGTTCAGACGACCCGGTGAAACGACTTTATGTAAAGCCTCTCCAAACGGCCCGACCTGACTGGCCTGTCGTTGAGATTTCTGGTGGCGGACACCTGACGACAATCAAGATGCCGGAATTTCAAACCGCTCTGGTCAAAAGCCTTAATGCGAAATCGAAATGAGTGTTGTGAGCGACCAGGGAACACAAACCTGAACGAGAATAACTTGCCTTCGCAGCTGAGTCCGTCTCTCACAGTGGGAGCGGTTCGGTTACTCGCGGCTCCATCATTTCTTCGATCGCCGAGAGACTCCCCAGAGGCCTCGTTTTTCAATTCGAGCCTCACTTTCTGCGGATCGCAACCGGGGTTCAAGATCGAGCGGCAGACCGTAGTCAGCTAACAGCTTCGCGTGACCTTCGGACAGGAGCCTTTCATTAATGAATTCACCGTCACGGGTGTAAACCCAGGCCAGTGTTCGCTGGTAGCGATCTTTGTCTTCGCTGTCGATGCGCAAACGAATCTGCTTTCCATCAATCTGCGAACGCAGCCATTGTGTCGATTCTTTGGACCACGGCTCAGCAACTTTACCGAAGAACCCGGCTTCTGGCGCGTCTATCCCAAGAAGCCGAATCGTGCGTCCATCGGTCAGTTCGATCGTGTCACCGTCAATCACCTTTATCACGGTTACCAGTTGCTTTGAATCAGGAGCTAACCCGGACTCCGGCCTGAACACCAACATCCGCAGCATTGCCAGCACAATGAAAACAATAACAGCCAATGTACCCGGAGTCGGCGAACGGCGCTGGCGGCGTTTGGGTGGTGGTGGTGTCAGGTAGACGGACATTAAACGTTAAACAGGAAGTGGCAGATATCTCCGTCCTGCATAACGTACGTTTTCCCTTCGACTCGCAGCTTTCCTGCGGCTCGAATATCCTTTTCGGTCTTGTAGGTTTCAAGATCCGGCAGGGTATAGATTTCACAGCGAATGAAGCCGCGTTCAAAATCGGTGTGAATCACACCAGCAGCCTGAGGCGCGGTGGCTCCGATGGGAATTGTCCACGCCCGGACTTCTTTTTCGCCGGCGGTGAAGTAGCTCTGCAAGCCCAGAGTTTTGTACGTCGCACGAGCGAGTGGTCCGAGAGCCGGCTCTTTCAACCCGACCGATTCCAACATCTCCTGACGATCGGCTTCATCGAGTTCCGCTAACTCAGCCTCCAGTTTTGCGCAAACCGGTACAACAGAAGCGCCGTGTTCAGCAGCATACTTTCGCACCTGTTCGACCAACGGACCTTTACCTTCCAAATCATCTTCCGCCACATTCGCCACGAATAGAATTGGCTTAGCCGTCATCAGTCCGATCGCGCTGATAACCTTCGCTTCTTCTTCGGTAAACTCCGCTGTTCGCAGTGGCTTGCCGTCGTTGACAATGAGCTGACATTTCTCCATGACTGTTGCACGCAGTTTCGCATCTTTGTCGCCGCTCTTGGCGGATCGCTGAGCTTTGGGCAAACTGTTCTCCAGCGTCTGCATGTCGGCCAGCAGAAGTTCGGTTTCAATGACCTCGATGTCAGAAAGCGGATTGACGCCACCCCCAACATGCGTGATGTCATCATCGATGAAGCAACGCACAACCTGCAGGATCGCGTCGACCTCACGGATGTGACTCAGGAACTTATTGCCCAGTCCTTCACCAACGCTCGCGCCTTTGACGATGCCGGCGATATCCACCAGCTTCAGAATCGCCGGGATAACTTTCTGGGGAGGAATGTACGTAGTGATTCGCTTGAGTCGTTCATCCGGAACGCTGACGATGCCTTCGTTTGGCTCAATCGTACAGAACGGATAGTTCGCACTTTGAGCGGCGGTTGAACAAGTCAGAGCATTAAAGAGAGTGCTCTTGCCGACATTCGGCAGGCCGACAATTCCGGCTTCCATTGAAGACTTCCACGCTTAAAGAAGGACACAGTCGCCGCAGACTTTCTCGCCCGCGACTTCGAAGAGGGGGATTGTACAGGTCACGAATCCTTCGGCAAATGGGCCTTTGTCTGCAGCGAGAATCGAGAGAAACACCTGAATTTTGACGGGTGCAGTGACCGCCGGCGACTAACATTCCGCAGGCTAAGCAAAGAATCGCGGCCCACACACCGCCGCAAGCGGGTTAACTGCCGAGTTAGCCAGCAACACAGAATGTGGCTTCTTCCATCAAGACAGGGTCTACGAATATGGCGTCTCGACGAGAAAAACTGGAAGTTATGCTGCAGTCGAGCCCCGAAGATCAAATGCTCAGATATATGCTGGCGATGGAATTCGACAAGGAGGGCAGTTCCGAGCGATCCTTTGAATTGTTTGAAACTTTGATGACGGCAGCAACCCCGTATGTGCCAGCCTTTCTGATGGCAGGCCAGTTACTAGCAAAAATTGGCCGGATAGAAGACGCAAAGAAGACGTTTTCCACAGGAATTCAGCAGGCTCAACAACAAAACAACAGCCATGCTGCGGGCGAGATGGCAGGATTTCTGACCGCACTGAGATAAGGCATAGAGCGGTGTGTTAATCGAATTGTTTGCCGGTGAGCCACAGGCGACAGGGCGTAGAGTTCCTTGACGTCGGTGCTGTTCTGACAGTGACTCCCTACATCGGGACGAATGATCAGGTGCTGATGAAGGTCAATCCTGAAGTTTCCAACGGCTCCATGAATATCGACACCGAAATACGCGATGAGCAGATCACAACGGTCGACTCAACCGTTCTGCTCAACCGTTCTGCTCAACCGTTCTGCTCGAAGATGAGCAAGGCATGGTAATCGGTGGGCTGATTCGAGAAATCGACGATGACCAGCGAATCAAAGCCGCCGGGCTGGTTGAACTCTGAATGATCGGACATCTCTTTCAGCAGCCTCGAAAACAAAGATCTCGAACTGAAGTGATCGCGGTGCTGATTCCGCGAATAATTGACTGCCCGTGTCCTGTGGATGCCGATCAGCAGACTCAGCTTAATCGCGAAGAGAACCCACTGCTCCACGGAACGCTCGAGCGAGAATTCCTCCCATGGGAGCTCGAACTTCCCGAAGTACGCTGTCGTCCCCGGAATACTCGCCGAAACCTTCAGGAGCTCCGCAAAAGTGAGGGAACTCGCTGGATCCCTGAGCCGCCTCGTTCTGCCGATTACTAACGGCATGAACCACCAGCCGAAGTGCCTGTCATTAGGGAGCCCGTGGCTCCAAACGAAGAATTAATCATGGAGCCACCGACAGAGATGCCAGCGGCGGACGGCCAGGGCGTTCGAGAGCTGAACGCATCCGGCCGAAGCAGGCCAAGAGCCGAATTCAGTGCAACCTATCAGCGGTACACGGCCAGGATTCTCCGCGACTGCGAATGACAACAATTCTCATAAGTCTCGGCAGAACATGCCGGTTCCGGAAAATCAGGCTTTTCACGAACAAGTGAAGAAGTCAGAATTAACGAAGTCGGGTCAGCCGATTAGACAGAAGATGTCTGCCCGGAATGGACGTTCTTCCAAGGGTTATGTCCACTGAATCCAGGACAGTGATTGAACCGATTTAAAAATTACACGGACGCCGTGTCCGTCATTTTTTTGGTATTGTGAAAGGCTTCAGTACTTCGAGTGCTCTCATGCCAAACGAACTGCCTCTGCCGGATGATTTGAAGCATCTTATTGAGAAGCGTGGCGGCAAAGACCGCCGCAACAAAAAGAATAACCGTTTGTCTGACGACGAAGACGGCGGTGGTGTTGGCGAAGTCCGCCGCGCCGGACAGCGAGATCGTCGTGGATCAAAGAATTATCGAGATCTGCTGAATGACGACGACGAATAGTCGCTATACAGATAAACTCCATTCGAATCTTGCTGGCCATTAGAAATCTCGGACAAGCTGGATGTTATTCTCTGCGCGACCACGATTGTGGCTGGCTTCTAAAGGTATCCCGCGAACACCGGGCCTCAATTCGTACCGTGTAAAGATTATGTCTTTGAACTCTGCTGTTCGACCACAGAAGCGGACTGGAACTATCGCAGGTTACGGATGACCAACGATCGTGCCGACACGTCGGACATAAAGAACGACGTGTCGCGACCGAATCAATCGACTCGCTTTACGGGACTTAAGCAGGCTGCCGCTTTTGTCGGCGCTGTTGTCTGCTTGATTCTTGCGGGTATTGGATTCTTTCTTCCCGTCCTGCCTTGCACTCCGTTCGTTCTGCTGGCAAGTTGCCTGCTGATCCAGTGTTCGCCGAAGATGCATCGCCGACTCAGAGGATCTCGCTTCTTTGGAAGAATTCTGAGAGACTGGGAGGATCGCAAAGGGATACGACCGGCCGATAAAGTCCGCGCGATTATGATTATGGTTGCCGGGCTTATTCTGACCTTCAGTGTGGGAAATCTCTCAAACACATTGCGATTCCTCACTCTGATCCTGGTGCTGATTGGACTATCCGTCATCATCCGGCTACCAGTCGCGAAGGATGAGGAGCCCTGAAACGCAGTCAACAACTGCAGACAACTATTGAACGACTTTGCCCCTGAAGCCTGACCGTCTAAGATCCACAGCGGATTCATTGCCTCCGGCGGCGGACATTGCGCATGACACTCATTAATTCGACACTGATCTTTGGACTGGTGCTGGCAACCGTGCCGGTCATCCTGCACCTGGTCATGCGTGCCAAGCCCAAACGCATTGAATTCCCCGCGCTGCGGTTGCTGAAAGCACGTCAGCCGTCCAACGCTCGCCGAATGCAGCTAAGACATTTGCTGCTGCTGATTCTTCGTTCTCTGGTCATCGCCATTCTGGTGATCGCGATCGCTCGCCCATCGTTGCCCGCTGCACGGTACGGACTCCGCTGGTGGGAATGGGCAATACTCGCAACCGCAATTGCCGGAAGCACTGCGGCATATTTCCTGTTCGCCGCGCGTGGAGCCAATCGCGACACGGCATCGGTTGAGCATCGTGAACGTAAGGGGCGTCTAAGACTCTGGTGCCTTTTGGCTGGTATCGCAGCCACTTTGATCGGAGTCGGCATTCCATGGGGTCTGCGAGTTCGTGCGGAATTGTTATCTCCTCGAGCGGAGACATCTGAGAACATCCCGGTGGCGGCTGTTTTTCTGCTCGATACCAGCTTCAGCATGAAGTACCGGCATGAGAATCGAACTCGTCTGGAACATTGTCGAGATATCGTGAAGGAGCATATTGGTCGACTTCCCTCAGGCAGTCGCGCTGCCATCTCCGGAGCAACTCCCAATGAAGATATCATTTTTCAGGCAGACCTGATCGGAGCAGGTTCAAGACTCGAAACGCTGGAATCGACTGCGGTCCCGGAATCCCTGAATCGCCGAATCAAAGCTGCGATTCAGACTCAGGTCGACGACCGAAAACGTGTCCAGGACGACGCGGGCCCTGGAGGATCTGCGGATCTGTTTGCTCGCGAGATTTATGTGCTCACAGATTTATCACGGACAGCATGGCAGGATCCGGATGAAAGCGGGCTGTCTGATTTTCTGAAGCAGCACGACTGGCTGCAGATCTATATTGTCGATGTTTCGGTTCCTGACGCCGTTAATGCCGCCATCATGGATCTGAGACTTTCCAGCGACACCACGATTTCGGGACGTGACCTGCTGCTGACGATGAACATCTCAACGATCGGTATTCCCCCCGGGAAGAAAACCATTGAAACGCTGCTGATTGATTCCGGTGGAGCTGAAACTCGCTTCGGGGCTCCTCAGATCGTAGATCTTGGCAATGGATCGGCGGAGGTTCAAACGGCAGTGCGAATCACGGGGAATCAGACCTATGTGCAGGGCGTGGTGAGATTAAACTCCGAAGATCCATTGCCAGATGACAACTTGAAGTATTTCTCGTGTGGTGTTCGTCCGCGTCCCAGACTGTTACTAGTCTCCGATCGATTGGAAGAAGGGCTGTTCATTCGGAACGCTCTACTACCCGAAGAACTGGAACGTTTGGGTACTCCAGAGTGTGAAATCACCAGTGTCGTGACTGCTCAGGTGAGTCAGCAGAATCTGGCTCAGTATGACGCCGTATTTCTGGTCAACTGCGCGCGTCCGGATGAATCTCTTTGGAGCGGACTAAAGGGGTTTGCGGAATCCGGTGGAGGAGTCTTCGTCGTTGCTGGCTCGAACCGAATTCAGGCAGCCGCATGGTCCGTTACCGTCGCAGAAGATCTGCTTCCCGCAACCCCCATTCGCAGTGTTCCGTTTCGCAGCCAGCCCGGCAGCCTTCGCCTGACGAAAGTCCAGCACCCATTACTTCAGCCATTTTCCGAAAACGAAGGTTTGAGAAACGAGTTATCCATCGTGGCCTTTGATCGACGCTGGGCTGTGGAACAGTCAAGCGACGCAGCGGTGCTGCTGAATTATGACAATCAGGAGACTCAGCCGGCTTTGCTGGAGCGACGAATCGGATCTGGACGATGCCTGCTGTTCACCTCGGCAATGGACAATCTGAACGATGGAGGAAGACTGTGGAACAATCTGGCCTCGAACATCTCCTTCGTTGTGCTCAACGACAGAATCCTGCAACATCTTGCCGGCGTGAACGACCAGCGACGCAACTTCATCGCAGGAGCTGCGATCGACTTGCCAGTCCCGGTGAGCAAGCGCTTTGAACAATATCGGCTCCGCCGCCCCGGG
>CAMAXD010000078.1 GCA_945861975.1 Candidatus Kuenenia stuttgartensis
CCATGCAAAGGTATTCAGGGTTTTGCCCGTTCAGATCCGTGCGCATCACCCAACCACCTGAATACGGTTGCTGTGTGTACTGAAAGTCCCAGCTGTCTCGATTCCAGTGCTTCGGGGTTCGACCTCTTCCACAGGGCAGACCATTGCGATCTCCGCTGACAATATAAAGTGATTGTCCGTCCGGACCAGGCACAACGGCATGCAGACTATGCTCCACCCAGTTCGCGGCATCGCCAGTGACGCGAGGAAACTCAATGAGCTGCTCTGCCGTGTCCAGCTTGTCGTCGGCGTTGGTATCTTTGATTCGCAACAACACATCAGGGCGAAAACTCGATTCAGAATGATCACCGTGCTGCACCACATACAGTGCGCCATGAAGAAACGTCATGCCCTGCGAGAAGCCCCATCGGTCCGAGACGAGTTCCACGGTGCTCTCGGACGTCTGACCAGGTGCCGGTGGAGTAATCCGGAAGAGCCTCATTCCCTGATCCGACGCATAAATTCGTCCTTTATCATCAAAGCACATGGCCACCCACGAACCCTGTTCGCGCGGAACAGAATAGATTCGTTCCACAACAAAGCCATCATGTATCTCGATCGCGTCTGCCGGAGTTGCTTCGCCAAAAGCAGGTAAGGTTTGCGCGAAGCCATAAATGACAAGAAAGTGCACAAAGACGATTGTACGCATAGGGGTTTCCGAGGTTGAGGCAGGCGATGAAAAGGCTCATCGGGCCAGCAAGTTGAAGTGCCGGTCAATTACGGATGGAGCCACAGAGGTCTGAATCAGGGAGCAGCGTCTTCGTCACTGTGGCGAATACGCATTCGTCGAAGGCTTTGGATCAATAATCGCATCCGCTTCCGGCAGATCGGTGGCTCGACGATTTTCCGCATCCCACAGGATAGGCTTCTGCATGCGCAACGCCAGAACTCCCAGCATGCCGATCTCCGTGATTCTGGCACCGATCTCAAATGGCGAATAGGTTTTCGCATCGCCCGCACAGGCCAGCACCCATTCGAACATGTGCGAGTTGTTGACTTTGCTCCATCGCGGCCGCTGACCTTTGGCGGCCTTGGCCGGATCCCATTTCAGAGTTTCCGTGTCGATACGCGGTTGTGTCTTTCGGATCTTTGCGACGTCCGGCTGATCGGCCCCGCGAAATTCCTTTGCCCCTTTGAGTCGAACATTGCAGTCGGTATTCCAGAGTCCCGCGGACAGAGTTCCTTCGCTGCCGACGATCAGGCATCCCGTCGTATCCACAGGGCCCTGAGTCACTTCCTTCGGAGGATGATTGTTCTCGCCAGAATAGAAGATGAGCTTCACCGGGCCTCGAATGCCTTTCGCCGCGAACTCGAATGTCACAGTGCAACGAGTCGGGAAAGATTCGTGTCCCAGGTCGTTGCCAGTTGCGTCGATCCGCGTCGGTGCATCCAATTCCAGAGCACGATAGGCGAGCTGAAAACCGTGACAGCAAAAGTCAGCCAGTGAGCCGCCGCCGAAATCGTACCAGCCTCGCCACTTGCCCGGATGATAGATCTCGTTGTTGTAAGGTCGTGTCGGTGCGGTGCCGAGCCAGAAGTTCCAGTCGAGTCCCTCGGGTATCAGATCGCTTGTCGTCGGCCGATCAACTCCATTCGGCCAACCGTGTGCCGGATGCCAGACATGCACTTCGGTGATGCTTCCCAGCAGTCCCGATTGAATGACTTCGAAACTGCGACGAAATCCTTCCGTCGAACATCCCTGATTACCCGTCTGAGTCGCCAGCTTTGGATGGCTCAGTGCCAGCTTCTCCAGAGCGCGACATTCCGCCACCGAATGAGCCAGCGGCTTTTCGCAGTAGACATGTTTGCCGGCCTTCAGAGCAGCTTCACAGATGGGCACATGCCAGTGATCGGGAGTTCCGATGATGACGGCATCCACCCCCGATTCTTTGTCGAGCAGATCACGATAGTCACGATACGGCCGAGCCTGTTTTAGCTCATTCACCTGCAACGCGCTGTCGAGCTGTCTCTGATCCACATCGCAAATGGCAACGACGGTCTGATCCAGCTTGTTGAGTTCCGGAACCAGGTAGCCCCGCATCTGTCCGCCCATTCCGATGCACGCAAACGAGAGTTTTTCATTTGGTGACTGACCGGCCAGAATTCCCGAGGGCAGAATCATGGGCAGCCCAAGTCCTGCCATTGCTGTTTGAGAAAATCGTCGACGAGAAACGCGGTGGGGCATTACGGTCGGCCTTCTTGAAGAGGTGGGAGGAAGGTTCAAGATGCATCGTAGTGGCAGGCCTGCAACAGTTGAACCTTTCCCAACTGTGAATTATCCAGCCAATTCCTGCATCTTAACACCTCGCGTTTGAACAAACGAAAGGCAGAACTACAAGCATTTCGTCGGCAAAACCCAAACTATGCAAAACGAATCACATGCTCACTGGAACAGGATGCCTCAGGCATTTGACAATCCATTGATGGACGAGAATGAGACTCCGCAGCCTTGTTTACACTCGACTTATCTCAATCCCTCGCATGGAAGCATGACATTGTCTGAGTGACGTAAATCACCGTGTGAGAAGGAGTATTATGGTTTACTGACAGAGGACAGCTATCGTCCTGTTGCTAAGATGTGCAGTCGAGCGACAATTTGCCTCTGCCGAGAATTCTGATGACCCGCGTACTAGTGCTGGTTCCAACCGAGTTTGAACTACGGAAACTGCAGCCTTTCATTGCTGAGTCCGTGGCTAAAGCAAACGGCATGTTCATGACGTGTGGGTTTGGCCCAATTGTCGCCGGGGTCACGACAGCTCAATTATTGGCTAAAGTGACCCCGAAAAAGGTTGTACTGATTGGGATTGCCGGAGCGATCGGGCCGCGATTCTCGATAGGGACAGCAGCCAGTTTTTCTCAGGTGGCGTGTTACGGAATCGGGGCGGGCAGCGGTTCGGAATTTCAGACGGCGAGTGAACTCGGATGGACTCGCTGGAACGAAACAACAGCAACTCCGGGATCGCAGGATATTCTTCAGTTGCACGGAGATCCGGCTTCGTTTCGCTCATGGCGCAGCGATTCAATTGCAAACTCCGCAGTAGTTTCCGACAACTCTATCGACCAGCCACTGCTGCTAACTGTTTGTGCGGCGTCGGCGAATTCGACAGACGTTGCCGATCGGCTCAAAAAGTTTCCACAGGCCGCAGCGGAAGATATGGAAGCCTATTCCGTCGCAATGGCTTGCCACATGGCGAATGTTCCGCTGACCGTCATTCGAGGCATCTCGAATCTGGCCGGCGATCGTAACAAAGCTCACTGGGATGTTGAGGCGGGCATCAAAGCGGTCGCAACGTGGTTCACACCGGATAATCTTTCATGACGAAAATTCATCTCGGCATATCAACGTGCCCAAACGACACATTTGCGTTCCATGGCCTGATCACTCGCAGCGTAGATTGGCGAGGTCTCAACTTCGACGTTGAACTCATTGATATCCAGCAGCTCAATCATCGACTGTTTGCGGGCGAATTTGATGTCGCCAAGACCAGCTTTCACGCAGCGCTGATGTTGGCCAAAGACACAGTCGTGCTGCCATCAGGATCTGCTCTGGGATTTGGCGTCGGCCCTCTGCTGTTGTCGGCTCGTGAAGGTGACCAACCGACCAATTCGAATCAAGTCACTCTGTGCCCGGGCAAAGATACGACAGCGTCGCTGTTGTTCCAATTGTTCTACCCGGCAACGACACTGATCCGACATGTGGTATTTTCAGAGATCATGCCGGACCTGAAGAATAAGAAGGCTGACTTCGGAGTTTGTATTCACGAAGGCCGCTTCACATGGCAAAACGAAGGGCTTGGCCTCGTCGAAGATCTGGGCACTCGCTGGGAGAAAGAAACTGCCTGTCCCCTGCCCCTCGGAGGAATTGTGGCTCGCCGCAACCTTGATGCAGACACCATCGCCACAGTTCAGGCGGTCATTCACGATTCTCTGAAACTGGCTCTCACAAATCCCGGCGTGGCCCTGCCGACGATGAGGAAGTACGCTCAGGAGTTCGACGATGACGTCCTGATGAAACATGTCGATCTCTACGTCAACGACTGGACGGTGGAGCTGGGCACGGTTGGAGAAAACGCACTGCAGGAACTTTCCCGACGCGCCCGACAGATCGGTCTCGTGCCCAACGACTCCCCTGCTCTGCAAATCTTCGCAGGCTCGCGGTAGAACGTTCCTCTGTTTCCTGCACCATGCCGATCCGTACTTCGCGATGGATCGCCATCTCTGATTTCGTAAGACGCGTAGGGTGTGACAAGCAACGCGCGGGCACACCAAATGGCTGCAAAATGGTGTGCCTGCGCTCCGCTTGTCATACCCTGCAGCAAGCACTTATCAGATGCCCTCATCGCTTCTTCTTAGACGAAGACTTTTGCGATTTGGCCCGATCTTTTGAGTGTTCATTCACCATATTGTCCAGTTCGGCAAGACCAAGCGCAATCTTCTTGAAGAAGGACGCATCGTGTCTCACGAGTATAAAACGTGGATGATGAATCCAGAGTTCTCGCAGGCGGCGATCGACCTCTATCGCCTGCTCCAGCGATTCGTTGCGAATCGGATTTCCACCTTCGATCGTCAACCCGCCTACCGCCGCGCTTTCGAAGAAGATGACTCCGTCATAACGAGCCAGCTCTGCTTCAAAAGTCGTATTCAGGGAAGCGAAAAATTCCTCCGGCGGTTCCGGACAATACGCTGCACCATCCACGGTACCACGATCGCACAACAGTATTCGATCCGGGTAAAGAAACGACTGGACATCTTCCAGTTGACGCTGCACATGGTAGATGGCTTGCTGCGCCGCTGCGGCCGCTTCAGGCTGCGTGCTGCGAGGAAACCCACCGGAAAACAGCAACGTGGCGGACTCCGGAACAATGACGACTTTGTCGCCGATCTCTCGTCGAAACAGATCGGCCGCCGTCGTCTTTCCTCCACCAGGGCCACCAGTCAGCACAATTCGACATCGACGCTTGCGCTCTCGTGTCAACTGCCGCATGAGCCATTCATTCTGCTCATCGCTAAGCAGAGATCCGGAATCTTCTCCACGCGTGTTCGACTTACGGACCGGATTCTTCATGGTGCTGTTTCCTTGCTTTTCGCGACGATCGATGGATCAACATCGCCCCGATGAGCGATAGGCCCGTCGATATTGCCAGAAACCAGGCGGGGAGATGTGTTTCGTTCTTTACTGCCAGATCCAGACCCAGACGAGCCAGCAACGGCTGCAACTCCGTGAGCGACAGCAGCAAACCATTGCTGACCGCATGCATCACAATGCCCGGGAAGATGCTGCCCGTGGAAAGTCTGATCCAGCCCAGCACAAACCCCAGCATAAAGGTCGCTGGAAATCGTTCGAGCGTCAGCGACTGATCAACAACCACATGAAACGCCGCAAACAGAAAGGTGCTGGTGAATAAGGCCGACTTCCATCGCTCCGAGCGACCAAGCAGAGCACTCATCAGAAACCCGCGAAAGAACAACTCCTCACAGATTGCAGGAATCACCGCCAACGTGAGCAGTCGTAACAAAAGAGGTGTCTCCTGCGTCAACCGCTGAGCCAACTCCTGCAATTTGGGATTGCTCAACAATTTTGTCCAGGCAGCGGTGCCCTTCCCCAACAGCAGCGCCTCGTAGCTTAACGTCCACAGAGTCGCACCCAGCAGAACTGCCCCTAACAACGCAAGAGGCGGAAAGCTGCGGATGGCGTAGGCCGATGTGGTCCGAACTCGATTCCACGTCGTCAGCAACGCAGGGAAGATTGTGAAAAGCAGCAGAGTCATCAGACCAGAAAGCACCAGTTGGCCAGAAAGATTTAAGGGATCAACCAGGCGACCACGCAACCCGGCGAGCACAATAAATGCCGGAAGCAAGGCCAACAGATAACCAATCCCCTGTGACTTCGATACCTCGTCAGTCAACTCAACCGGGCGTTTGCTTAGACTGCCTCCGCCGCTGTTGTTGGCGAACAGAACAGAGTCACTCCCAAAGACATTCGCCGCCAAACGTAACGCCAGCACTGTGTAAGTCAGAGTCGCCACAAGTGTAATGACAAACAGATGCGGAGCCGCAATCCCCTGAAACAGTTCTTTTCCCAGCAGAACAATGTTAACCAAAGGAAGCAATGCCAGACCAATCGTTAGACGGACACCCGGCATTAAACTCAGGATGCCCGGCGCCAACGATATCAGCATCAGTGGGATCAACCACGCCTGAGCTTCCCGAAAACTTCTGGCAAAGCTGGTAATGCTCAACAATACGGCAGAGAAAAATGAGGCGAAGACAACCAGCAGCGACAGGACCTGCAGGAACATCCCGATCGACGCGCCTTCCCCCAGAATGACTCGGTCAAAGCCAGTCCCATACAGAGTCAGAATCATGGCCGTCAGATTGATAATGGCTGTCAGCACCGCCACAGTAAACACTGCGATGAATTTACCAGTCAGCAAGTTTCGCCGCGAAACCGGAGCGGCTATCAACATCTCCAGAGTTCCACGTTCGCGTTCACCGGCTGTCAGATCAATCGCCGGATAGACGGCGCCAGTCATCGTCATCAACACCAGCATCAACGGCACAAAGGCGCTGAGCGGTGACTCTTTCGGACCGGTCGACTGCAAGGAAACTCGCGATATCGCAGGCATAACTTGTCGACCAAAGCGAGTCTGGTCCAGCACCGCGCGAACGTATTCATCTCGAAACGCGGAAATCCGGCGAGCCGCCTCAGTCGCCGCTTTTGTGCTGAACGCATCTCCCTGACGAGCGATGATCCGAATCTCACTCTGTGTCACAACACCAGTCACAGGGTCCTGATGCGGCAGCGTTTCCAGAACGGCGACGTCTGCGATGCCCTCCCGGACAATCGACTCAAGATCTGTTCCCGGCGGCTGAATATATTTCTCCAACCGGATTGTGGTCTCAACGCCATCAATCGAGCTCTGACCGTCGGGAAGTTTTCCTTCCAACAGTTGCTTTGTCAGATCTTCCAGACGGGCCTGGGAATCGTCGGATTTCTGATTCTTCCCCGAGTCCTGTAAATCCCCCGACCTTGTCGAGTCATCATTACCAGCCGCTACGGATGCCGAAGTTGCATTCTGAGCCGTTGTCTCATTCTGAGCCGTTGTCTCATTCTGGCTGGCATCCGGAACCGCAAACAACGATTGCAGTCCGGGAGAAAGGGTCTGATCAACAACGACTGCGGCCGCTGGAGCATTCAGATCGATTCGCGAAACAGCAAACTTCTGAACAACAGAACCCAGCAACGGATAAACGATCAAAGGCATCACGATGAGCGTCGCAAGCGTTCTGCGATCTCGCAGGGATTCTCGAAGTTCTTTTCGCGCAAGCCTGGAGATCTTCCGCAGCGTGTTCGAAAAACCTGGTGCGGGCGCAGAGATCGAGGCCGACGGCGAGAGCACCTTTGGAAAATCTTCTGATCCCTCTTTCACGCGTTTATCGCTTTCCGGCTGAGGCTTCAGAAACCTTTAACGCTGATGCATCGAGGTCGATCTGCTGTTCTCGCGCCATCAGGTCGAGAAACATGTCCGTCAGAGATTCACGCCCCGTCACGCTCCGCAGTTCATCGAGTGTTCCTTCAAGCTGGAGTCGACCACGAAACATCAGACCAAAACGATTGCACAGGCGCTGAGCTTCATCTAACCGATGAGTACAAAAGATCACGGCTTTGCCGATATTCTTCAGATGGGACGTAAAATCAAAGATGCGTTTGCTTCCGACGATATCAAGTCCGCGAGTCGGTTCGTCCATCAAGACAATAGGCGGATCATGCATCAGAGATCGTGCCAGATTGACTCGCTGCTGCTGACCAGTACTCATCCCGGCACATTGGCGATCCATGAATTTTCGCAGCTCGAACAAATCAGCCAGTTGCTCCACGCGAGCGGCAGCAGCAGCAGCCGGGACATCGTACAAGTCCGCAAAGTAGTGCATCAGTTCTCGCGGCGTTAGCCATTGATACAACGCCGCACTGGCCGAGACCAGCGCCATGTTGCGCTTGACGTCTTCAGGAAACTTCGCGACATCAAAGCCCGCAATACGAGCGGTCCCCGAAGTCGGCTTCAGTAAGCCCAGCATCATGCGGAGGGTTGTTGTCTTGCCAGCACCGTTGGCCCCGAGAAGTCCGTAGACCTCCCGCGCGCTCACCTGAATGGTAACTCCATTGACCGCTAAGACATCACCAGCCGCAGCAGGAAATCTTTTGACGAGATCCCGCACGTCAATGACAGCGTCTGTTCGCCCTTCGCTGTCTGACATCGCCATGAGAATTTGCGGCCTGAAGAATAGGAGAGACCTGGAACGATCAATCGAACGCAGTGTCCTACGTCGCAATGCTCACGATTCGTTAAGCATTCTTGGGATTTCCGGCATTGAAATCCAATCGGGGCGCCCGTTTTTTGAGGCGGAATTTCGGGAGGTTTCACCACTTGACCATCCTCGCAGAGCACTCAATCGAGGTGTAGCTGCTAAAAGCCGTACCCAAACAGGAATTTAAAATCGTCCATGAGTTCGAATTTGAGGGATGCTTTTTCGACCGACATTATTGTCACGACGAGCCGCCAGAGTGTTTTCCTCGGATTGCGGTCGGTACAATTTTTTGAGCGGCGTGCATCGTAGACGCCTCATCTGAAATCCTGAATCAATGACCTCTTCTCCACTTCTCCACAGATCTGGTGTCGCCATGAGCAATAGAACTTCTCAGTCTCGCAGACAATTTCTGGGACGTTCAGCCGCTGCGATTTCCGCGCCGTGGATACTGCCAGCCCATGTGCTCGGTCGAGACGGAGCCGTTGCGCCCAGTGAAAAAATCACTTTGGGCGTCATCGGTATCGGCCCTCGATGTACTTATGACCTTCAAGCGATGCTGGGACTTCCCGATGTCCAGTGCGTTGCGATCGCCGACGTGCAGTCCAGCCGTCGTGATGCCGGAAAGGCACTTGTCGACAAGCATTATGGCAGCACTGACTGCAAGCTCTACGGGGACTTCCGTGAACTGCTCGATCGCAAAGATATCGACGCCGTCCTGATTGCCACCGGAGATCGCTGGCATGCCACCGCTTCTATGCTGGCGGCTCAGGCTGGTAAAGACGTTTACAGCGAAAAGCCATGCGGTCTGACGATCGAACTTTGCCAGCAGCTGGCCGACACCATAAAGGCCACCGGTCGAATCTTCCAGGCTGGCACGCAACGCAGAAGCGTGCCAAACTTCCAGCAGGCTGTGCAACTGGCTCAAACCGGAAAGCTTGGGAAACTACAAACGATGTATGCGTCCGTCTATGTGCCAACTCTCGATATCAGTTGGCTGCCTGGCGAGCCAACGCCTGCCAAGAGCGTTTGCGACTGGAACATGTGGCTCGGCCCAGCCGTCTGGCGTCCGTACAACAGCCAGTATGTCGTCGGAAAATGGCGTGGCTACTCCGACTTTGACTCCGGTGCTCGAATTCTTGACTGGGGCGCGCATACGGTCGACCTCTGTCAGTGGGCCAATCAGGCTGACGGCACAGCTCCGATTTCCTATGAGCCGTCGGATGCAGGGATTACCTGCAAGTATGAAAACGGCGTGACTCTGTTTCTGGATTTTCTCGCCACTCCATTTGGCGATCGCAGTCCAAACTGGCACACACAACTCGGCACCTGCCCTATTAAGTTTGTGGGTGATGAAGGTTCAATTGAAACCGGTGACAGCGGCGAAACGGAAGTCTCTTCTGCTGCGCTTCGCAAGGAATTGCAGGAGTCCGCAGGCAAGGTCAAGGGGCTGGACGTCACAGCGCATGCTCGCAACTTCTTCGACTCTATCAAGACTCGTAAGCCGACCGTTGCTAATGCCGAAGTCATGAGAAATTCTCATATCGCCTGCCATGCCGCCGCATTGTCCTGGATCCTGAAGCGCAAGCTGACATTCGATCCGGTGAAGCAGGAATTCATTGGCGACGAAGAAGCCAACGGCCTGCGATCACGACCAGCTCGAAACTGGGCCTGATAAGCTCTGTTGGTGTTTGGGACCACACAGACTTCAAGCCGACTTCTTCAAGGGCCGCGACAACATCAGTTTGTCGCGGCCCTGTTGATTAAAGAATCCTTTACACAGACCTGCTTCACAACTCCCATAAGGAGAACTCCTTGGCCATTCTTGTTCCATCGCCAACTCGCATCGAAGCTCCCGGTCATCCGCCAAAGACGATCGAAGAATATATCGGTCGAGTAAACTCCGGAACAAAAGACGTCAGCATCGCTCGGATGGTGAGTCCGTGTGGCTGGAGCGAACCCGGGCAGACTCCGGAATTCGACGAATATACCGTGGTGCTTCAAGGCCAACTGCGTGTGGAAACGCGCGAGACCGTGTACGACGTAACGGCTGGCCAGGCGATTATCGTCCCTCGCGGCGAATGGGTGCGTTACAGTTCACCGGCCGAGGGCGGGGCAGAATACATTGCCGTCTGTCTGCCAGCATTTTCTCCGGACACGGTTCACCGCGAAGAATCGGGGAATTCCTGAGCCCACTTGTTTGGCCGAAGTGTTTACTTTGCCGTGGCCCATCACATCCTGAAGACGACCATTTCTTCCGTGGGCTTTTTACTACCCCAATCAGTACAGCAGCCTGAATCCTGGAAACTGACCTATGCACTGCGAGATTCCTCACAACTTCAAATGCCTGGCTCTGTCGCTTATGGTTGCCGCCCTTCCCGGCTGTGGAGGCTCCAACACTCCGACGGCACCTGTGGGTGAAATGTCGACTCAGGATCTAAATCAGGTTATTCGATTTGTCGCGGCCTCTCCAGCCGATGCAGAGGCACTCGTGAAGGCCGTCGAGAAGGCTGTCGCTCACCTGGACGTCAATGCGCTCAATGCGATCATCGACGAGAACCGCATGGTTGACCGGATTCTGGCGGGGCTTGATCTGAAGCAGGGTTTTCGCAATGGTTTCATGCAGAGCATGAAAGAGGGCGGCGGGCTCTCCAGCCTCTCGAATGAAATCATTGGCACTGTTCAGAACGGCGGCGACTACACGTTCGTGCGGATGGTCAAGCACGAAGACGAGGTGCGTCCGCTGTTCCGCCTCGTCCTGCCGGAATCAGCCGGCATCAACTATCACGAACTTGTTGTCAGTGTTGATGCCAATAAGCAGCCACGGATTGCAGACATTCATGTTCATCTGAGCGGAGAGATGCTGTCGCAAAGCATCCGACGACTCGTGCTGCCGGCCGTCGCTGCAGAAAATGCCGGTATCCTTGCTCGGCTTTCCGGAGCCGAATCTGAGTACATGAATCACATCGATAAGATGAAGGAAATCAATAATCTGTCGAAGGCGGAAAAGTATCAGGAAGCCATGGCGTTGTTCGCATCTCTTCCGGAAACCATGCAAAAAGACAAGACAGTTCTGTTGTCAAAGCTGGTTGTGGCTCAGAACGTCAGCGAGACAGAGTATTCGAAGGTCATCCAGGATCTTGAACGCTACTTCCCCAATGATACTTCTCGCGACTTTCGCGCTATGGATCTCCTGATTATGCAGGGGAAACACGAAGAACTGCTGAAAACCGTCGATCGATTATTGCAGCTGATTCAGGATCCGTACCTGAATACGCTCAAGGTCGACAGCCTCTTGACTCTGAATCGTATGGACGAGGCTCGCAAAGCCATCGCGGAAGCCCGAACTGCGGCTCCGGATCGGATCGATGTCTATTGGGTTGAGGTCTCAATGCAGCTCAAGGCCAAAGACCATGCGGCAACCGCAGCGTTGCTGGATGAAATAGGAGAAAAATTCGGCATGGCCTTCAACGACCTGACATCAGTCCCCGAATACGCGGAATTTGCCGCCTCGGAGATCGGAAAGGAATGGATGTCTCGTCAGGCAGCCGTTCCGGAAGCACAGCCAGCCCCCCCTGAGCCGCTCGCCACTCCGGAAGCAACAAAGCCTCAGTAACGGTTCGGCTTTTTCAGGAAACGTCGACTGCTGCACGGCGGTAAACGATTGAACCATCAACCGATCAGCGTATCAACCATTCATGCTTACAGAAGCCACCGGTCCATCGAAGGCCGCAGTGCTTCACTTCTGCAGAAACTGCCATCACTGGCACATTCGGCGATCACGAAATGGTCCGAGTGATTCTTTCTGCCGACTCATGATTGTGTGTCCGGTTGAAAATGCCGAAGGCAGGCGGACTCATACGAAACCTTCGAAATCCTTCTTCCATCGCTCTGGACAGCGCGGAATAGTCTGCGATATCAACCCGCCCGCCCTGTGAAGCGAGGCCGAAACATCGAATCATCGAGATTCGGTTTCGCTTCATCGAGCAACCCGGCAGTGGCCGCCATGGACGGCAGCTACTGTCCCGGGAAGTGTGCTTTGTTCTGCGACAAGACATTCGGCAGACAGTGGGTTCTGCATTCTGCGGGATTCGGCTTAAGCTGCCGAAATGAATGAGAACTGCCTGACGCGATTCGGAACAAAGTGGTTGTCCAAACAAAATAGAAGAACCGAACGATGCTGCATCTGCAGACTGAGGTTCACTCGAACACAACGGCAGTCTTTGCCGAAACACAACATTGAAGAATTCTCCGCAGGGGAACAAACAATTCATTGTTCGTGTATCGAATCTGACTGCTGCACAGGATCGGGTGATCTTCGGGGCTGTGACTGTCGATATTGGCTGATACAAGTCAATATTGTTGCAGATGCACCTGCTGTTCGTCATGGAGGATTGAATGGCTACCAAGGTCAGTGAAGATGTTTCTGAAGTTTGGGTTACCTATAAGCAGGACCAGACGAATCAGGAACTGCGGAACCGTCTCATGGAGCGGTATCTGCCGCTGGTCAGATACAACGCGGAACGGGTATGGGCCAAACTACCCGAAGGCGTTGACCTGAACGATTTGATGTCAGCCGGAGTTTTCGGGCTGATGGATGCAATTGAAGCTTTCGACATGGACCGCGGGGTCAAGTTCGAAACCTATTGCGTACCGCGAATTCGTGGAGCGATGCTCGACGAACTTCGTACCATGGACTGGGTTCCTCGTCTGGTTCGCAGCAAAGCGAGCAAGGTTGAGGCATCCCGCAAAGTGGTCGAAGCTCGAGTTGGACGCCCACCAACCGAAGCAGAGATCGCGGAGCAGATGAGTCTTTCGATTCAGGAATTCGAACGACTCAAAGCAGAAGCCAGCGCGATCAATCTGGTGAGCCTCGAAAAGAAATGGTACGAAACCGACAGCTACAAAGATGTCCGTGAAGTTGACGTTGTTGAAGATGTCCGTTGCGAAGACCCAACTGAAGGCATCCAGAAAATGGATGTGATGAAGCTGGTCACCAAGGGCCTGAACCGCAACGAACGACTCATCATCATTCTTTATTACTATGAAGAACTGACGATGAAAGAAATCGGCAACACACTTGGACTTTCAGAATCACGCGTGAGCCAGATGCATTCCAGCATCGTTGCTCGCCTGAAGGAACAACTGGACCGTCGCCGACCGGAATTCGGCTAGTCTTCAAACACAGCCGCAAACACAAATGCGATTCTCAAGCCCTCGTCATTCACACGACGAGGGCTTTTTTGTTGCGCGGAGGAGTCTGCTTTTAAAAGGAATGACGGGATCACCACAACATTTGCTCCAGACGCATCCCAGGAAAGTGCCAAAATCTGGTACAGGCATTAACAACGATTGAGTTCGGAGCGCCAACCGGGGATAATCCCGGGGAAGGAACCAGTGCAACCAAGCAATTCTCCACACGGTGTGAATTGAGGCCGGGTGTTCGCGGGGTACTTTATACATGACAGCCTCAATCGTGGCTGCGTACTGAATAACTCCTCAAAAGGAGCCAGACAAATGACACAATCTCATTGCCGACGCTTTCGACGCCTGAACGGATCTCGACGAGACCTGCTCCAGGCGGCGGCTTGCGGATTTGGCTCCGTCGCAGCCAGTTTTTTGATGAACCAGACGCTGGCAGGCAACGAAGCGGAGAAAACACGCAACGGAGAATTGGGCTCAAAACCAACTCATTTTCCTCCCAAGGCCATGAGCGTCATCTTCCTGTACATGGACGGAGGAGTCTCACAAGTCGATTCGTTCGACCCGAAACCTCGCCTGAACGAAGAACACGGCAAACCGTTCCCTACAAAGATTGAGCCCACTCAATTCAATAACATCGGGAATACTCTGGCCAGCCCATGGAAGTTTCAGCAGTACGGCCAGAGTGGAATTCCGGTTAGTGATTTGTTTCCTGAGACAGCTAAACACGTCGATGATATGGCTGTGATTCGCTCCATGACCAGCGGATTTCCGGAACACACCAATGCGAATTATTTCCTGCATACAGGTTCAGGCCTGCAGGGACGTCCATCCATGGGAGCCTGGTTTGGCTATGGGCTCGGAACGGAGTGTGAAGATCTGCCACATTTTGTTGTGCTCAACGGTGGCCTGATTCCTCCCGGAGGACTCGACAACTTTGGCAGCGGATTTCTTCCCGCCAGTTATCAGGGTTCGGTCTTCGGACTCGGCGATTCTCCTGTTTCCGATATCAAGCCTCGTGAGTCGAGTGCTCAATTGCAACGACATAAACTGGCGTTGATTCGCAAGCTGGACCTCGCGACAGCCGAACAGTACGGCCACGATGATCAGATTGAATCGGCTATTGTGAATTATGAGCTGGCGGCCAAAATGCAGTTGGCAGTACCGGACCTGATGGATCTCAGCGGTGAAACGCGGGAGACTCAGGAGATGTATGGCATGTTCGATGAATTCCCGAGCACACAATCATTCGGACGCGAATGCCTGCTGGCCCGGCGACTTGTTGAACGTGGCGTGCGATTTATCGAACTGACCTGCCCGGGCGGCAATGGCGACCGCTGGGATCAGCACAGTAATCTGGTTGATGGACATACCAAGAATGCAAAGTCCGTCGACAAACCGATCTCGGGCCTTTTGACAGACCTTAAGCAGCGAGGTCTTCTGCAGAGCACTCTTGTCGTCTGGTCGGGAGAATTTGGTCGTACGCCGTTTGCTCAGGGTTCTGACGGACGCGACCATAATCAATACGGGTTTTCCATGTGGATGGCTGGTGGCGGAATCAAAGGTGGAACGATCTACGGTGCCACTGATGAATTCGGTTACAAAGCCGTCGAAAACAAGGCCGAGATTCACGACCTGCATGCCACAATGCTGCATCTGATGGGGATGGATCACGAACGAATGACCTACCGTTTCGGCGGCCGAGACATGCGTCTGACCGATGTCCATGGAGTCGTGCTAAAGGACGTGCTGAGCTGACTCAAATTCGCTCAGAAGTTCTGTCTCACGGTGACATCACACCCAGCATGAATAGACATTCCGACCGCCATTGCGTCAGAATCCCGGCTGAAAACACTGTGCATATCTTTAGAGGATCAAGTTATGTCTCCAAAGGCTGAGACAATCCCTGTTGACCACCAGGAGCGCGCGGCGCGGCTGGTGGAAGCGTGTCGAAAAATCCGTGAACAGGTTGGACGCATTGTTGTCGGACAGGAAGATGTCGTCGAACAGCTGCTGATCGCGATTCTGGCACGTGGACACTGTCTGCTGGAAGGCGTCCCGGGACTGGCCAAGACGCTCATGGTGAAATCTCTGGCGGAATCGATGAGTCTTTCGTTTCATCGTATCCAGTTTACGCCAGACCTGATGCCCGCCGACATCACCGGTACAGACATCATTCAGGAGAATCGAGAAACCGGCCACCGCGATCTGGTCTTTGACAAAGGCCCGATCTTTACTCAGATGCTGCTGGCTGACGAAATCAATCGGACTCCGCCGAAGACGCAAGCCGCGCTTCTGGAAGCCATGCAGGAGCATGAAGTCACCGTTGGCGGAACAACCTACCGTCTCGATGAACCATTTTTTGTACTGGCCACTCAGAACCCGATCGAACAGGAAGGCACTTACCCGCTGCCGGAAGCGCAGCGGGATCGCTTTTTATTCAATGTGATCGTCGATTATCCCAGCCGGGATGAAGAAGGTGAAATCATTGATCGCACAACTTCAACCATGTCCGCCAAACCGCAGCCGGTGGTTTCCGGTGCGGAGATCATCGAGTACCAGCAGACCGTCCGTCTCGTTCCTCTGCCGGAACACGTCAAGAATTTTGTACTGGATCTTGTGCGATCCGCCAGACCGAAAGATCCCACAACAGCATCGTGGGTCCGCGACCTGATTGACTGGGGACCAGGACCACGAGCCTGTCAGCAGCTTGTGTTGGCAGCAAAAGCTCGAGCGCTGCTGCATGGTCGACACCATGTGACCCGCGATGACGCGGAAGCCCTGGCGTTCCCTGTTCTACGACATCGTATCGTCCCGACGTTCAACGCCGAAGCTGAAGGTGTCAATGTCGACGACATTATTCGTCGGCTGCTGCGAGAATTGCCAAAAGCCTCGAAGCAATTGCTCTAAGCGATCCGCCGGAAAGATCTCATGGCACACGTATCAGACTTACTGTCAGGCGGCGATATCGCTCGATTCTCCGGCCTGCAGATTCTCGCCAAGGGAGTTGTCGAAGGCTTCTGCTCAGGACTCCATCGCTCGCCCCACAAGGGCTTCAGCGTGGAGTTCAAGGAGCATCGTTCGTATGTTCCGGGCGACGACATTCGTACGATCGACTGGAAGCTGTTTGGTAAAACCGATCGACTCTATATTCGTGAGTACGAAGAAGAGACGAACCTGCGTTGCACGATTCTGCTGGATTCCAGTGGCTCAATGGCTTACAGCGGATCACGCAGCAATGGACTGAGCAAACATGCCTATGCCGTCCACACAGCCGCCTGCCTGGCTTATCTTCTGCTACAGCAGCAGGACAGCGTTGGACTTGTGACCTTTGATAAGCAGGTCCGTCGCTACATTCCTCCGCGAGCACGACCGAAACATCTGCAAGTGATCATCAACGAACTGACGGCCCAGAAGCCAGAGTTCGAGACGGAATTAGGCACCGTGTTTCACGAGATGGTCTCAAAGCTTCACCGCCGAGGTCTTGTGGTGATCATCTCAGACCTGTTCGGTGACGTTGATCAGCTCATGAAAGCATTGGCTCATTTTCGCCACTCAAATCATGAGATCCTGATCTTCCAGATCTGGGACCCGGATGAACTCGATTTTCCATTCCGGCAATGGACTCAGTTTGCTTCGCTCGAATCAGCAACAAATCGGCATCTGGTGGATCCGGCCCAGATTCGTCTAGCTTACCTCGAGAAGCTGGCTCAGTTCCGAGAGCAACTGACCAACGGCTGCAATCGGCATCGCATTAGTTTGGTTCCACTGACAACAGATCAGCCTCATGCCGACTCACTGGCTGCATTTCTTTCCTATCGGCGTAAAGGTCGCTGACAGGAAGCTGCTTCTGTCGATCCATTAACCGGCAGGCACGGTGGGCTGCTGACCTACTCGTTTAATGGCAAGCCGCAGGCGTCGTTGCCCGATTTCGCCTACGCCTGCGGTTCGCCGTTAAACGCAATACCGTTCAATTATTCATAACCACAGTCTGGGCAAAGGTTTTCGTTAACGGTTTGAGTTTTCTGTGTTCTGGACGGCATGTCTTCCAGCGGGACATTTTTCGCTTAATCACTCGGGGGTTTATTCGGTTGCGTCGGGCCGGAATTTTCTCGCAGCTCATCTCCCAGACAACCGCATCCAACCAGTCACTAAAACTTGTTGCGGTACGAGCATCACATTC
>CAMAXD010000079.1 GCA_945861975.1 Candidatus Kuenenia stuttgartensis
CCCGGAGATCGCTTTATTCTGTGCAGCGATGGTTTGAACGATGGACTCAAAGATCCGGAGATTGCAAAACTCCTGAAGACTTCCGATGATCCACAAGTCCTTGCGGAGACGCTTGTGAGCTCTGCGCTCGAAGGTGGTTCACGCGACAACATTACCTGCGTGGTTGTCATCGTTGATTGAGCAAATCGTTGATTGAGCAATAGGTCAAATATTCCAGTACATCCGGAGACACGGAAATGCTCAGCAAAACCTTTGGATCAGACCGTCGTTATTGCGATGGTGTTTCACGGCGAAGAATGTTGACGCTGGGAGCGACTCGGTTGCTGGGAGGATTGACGCTTCCCACGTTGCTGCAGTTGCAGGCTCAAGCCGCGACCCCATTCGCTCCGAAAGCCAAAGCGTGCATCTTTTTCCTGCTGGAGGGCGGCCCCAGTCATATCGACATGTGGGATATGAAGCCCGATGCTCCCAAAGAAATTCGAGGTCCCTTCAATCCCATCTCGACAGTTGTGCCCGGCACACAAATCAGTCAACTGATGCCAATGTGTGCGCAGATCGCCGACAAGTACACGATTCTGCGATCTCATAGTCATGCCGACAATGCTCATCAGACTGGGCGGCACTGGCTGATGACCAGATATCCGCCCAGCTTTGCCGATGGGCAGGCCAAGGGTGTTCCGTTTAATGAACTGTACCCTTCACTCGGCGCGATCGTTTCGCGAGAACTCGGGCCGGGTGGTGAAGTGCCGCCGTATATTGAGCTTCCGAATCCTCTGGGGCCGGGTGGACCGGGATTTTATGGAGCGGCCTATGCTCCGTTCACAATCAACAATGATCCATCGCAGCCGGATTTTAAGGTGCAGGATCTGGATGCTCCGGCCTCTGTTTCCTCCGAACGTTTCGAGCGTCGTCGAAAATTGTTGGCAGAGGCTGAGACACTGGCCGCAGCCAATTCTCCGGGTTCCGGACCTGCTCAGAAGCTGACCGCCTTTTATGAAAAGGCGATGGAGATCGTGACATCGCCAAAAGCACGAGCGGCCTTCGACCTGGCTGCTGAGAGACCAGAGACACGCACTCGTTATGGTTACAGTTCGATTGGCCAGTCCGCGTTATTAGCGCGTCGGCTGGTGGAGGGCGGCAGCCGGTTCATTGGTATTGAACACGGTAGTTGGGATACTCATTTTGATAACTTCACCAGTCATGAAAAGGCGTTGTGTCCACCAACGGACCGAGCCTTCAGTGCGTTGATCTCGGACCTTGATGAACGAGGTCTGCTCGATGAAACGCTCGTGGTCATGATGGGTGAAATGGGCCGTACGCCTCGCATCAACAATGATGCTGGGCGAGATCACTGGTCACAATGCCAGACGGTGATTCTGGCGGGCGGAGGTATCAGGCGAGGGGCTGTGGTTGGGGCGAGCGATGCTACGGCCAGCCTGCCAACGACACATCCTTACGGAATTCAGGATCTGTTGCGGACCATCTTTTCTTTGATGGGAGTTGACTCCGACAAAGTCTACACGACTCCTCTGGGACGCCCGGTGCCGGTTGTGAACGGCGGTCGCCGCATTGATGAAGTGCTGGCCTAAAAAATAGACCTGCCCGAAAAAATAGACCTGATACAACAATGAGATGCCAGAACTCAGATCAGCCCAGACCTAAAATAGAAAAGGCCCGCGGAAATCCACGGGCCTTTTTCTGTATCAAATACTTGCACCATCAAATACTGACAACCGAGTGATCAGTTAGAGTCTGGCAATGCAAATGGGTCTTTGGCAACTGGCTTAACAATCCCGCCGGAGCGGATGAGGCTCACAGGAACGCGACGTCGAACAACAGCCCCGTTTTCGAGCACCTGAATCTTCTTCAGATTCTTGCGGTAGACTCGCTTCGTGATTCCCGTCGTCTTGCGACCGTTACCGCCGAGGTACTTTGCTTTGCCGCGCTCAACCTTCTGGTTTCCACGACCGGGCTTCAGATCTCCGTACAGCTCCAGCACCGCAGCGCGTTTGATTCTCTTGTTTTTCTTCAGCGTACTCATGGCAATAAGGCGTTTCTTTAGAAATTACGAAAACGACGGATTCCTCACCGTCACGATTCCCCGGCACCAGCATGTTCAAACACGCCGGCTTATCAGCGAAACGAGCAGGATAATCGGTTCGCGGCCCGTCTTCAATTCAGTTTTCCCGATCCGAGGCCGCTTCCGGGAGAGAATAACGAAAAAAGGGCGAGATTCCTAATCAGGAACCTCGCCCTGGGATATCAGCCAGCAGGCCGAAACAGCTTAGTTGATAGCTGCTGCGTCGCTTGTGCCTGGCAGTTCGCCTTCTTTGATCAGGTCACCGAAGGTCTTGCCTTCAGTCGCGCTCTTCTCGGCTTCGGCCTTGGTCAAAGCGTCTTTGATCTTGGCTTCGTCAGTTTCGTTCTTCTTTTCCAGCTTGCCACCAACAGCGGCACCGTAGTTATTACGGACCTTCTTGTCGGTCTTTGGGTGGCATACAGCGCAAGTCAACTTGCCGTCTGTACCCTTCTTCTTTGCAAGGTCCGGGTAGGTCGTGTTCAATACGTTGGCGTACTTTGGACGAGCCAAAGCTTCTGAGCCAGTCACAATGAACATCGCGACGGCTACAGCGCCGGCAACCACAATTCGCACAGAATTCTTCACAGTCAGCATTAAAACCTCCGGAAATCCCTGAAATTCTTACGTCTGCCACCACGGAGCAAAAACATTCTTCGGGGATCGATCTATAAAATCAAGCCCCAAAAAACAATATGGCCCCTTCCAAGCTTCTCTTTGTAGAAAGAGACTTGGCTGTCTGTCAATCGACTGAAAGGTGACGTTTGCCAGTAATTTCGTTCGTCCGGAATCGCACTTCCCCCAACTTGACAGTCGGGAAGCATCCGCGTATGCGGCAAATCTTGCCGAAACTCGCGAGGAACTGGGATGGTTCGGGGACAGCGATAATCTGGAAAGTCCGCGTTTGGTTCCTGCTTTTCGACGGAAGGTTTGAGATTCATGATGCCGTCCATTCGGCCGCTTGGTGATTCTGCCGTGATCATCCAGTGGAGCAGTGCTGACGACGCGGACATCAGCCGTTCCGTGAGGCAATTGACGGATGTGCTCAATGCTTTCGGTCCCTCGGATTCCACAAGCCGTTTCACCGCCGTTGTGCCCGCGTACACGTCAATTACCGTGCATTTTTGCCTGAGCCGGATGTCGTTTCAGCAAGCCGCAAGGATCATCGAGCAGGGGTTGAGCCGGACAGAAGACCTCCTTGCAGGAGCTCCTGCGCTGATTGAGATCCCCGTTTGCTTTGACGAAGTCTTCGCCCCGGATCTCGCCGACGTTGCTGGGCGGCATCATCTCAAGCGGGATGAAGTGATCCGACGATTTAGTGACGCGGAATACTCAGTTCGCATGCTAGGATTCTCGCCCGGCTTCCCATACCTGTCCGGACTGCCGACGGAACTGGCAACACCTCGCCGAAGTTCACCGCGTCTCAAAGTGCCGCGGGGATCTGTGGCAATCGGCGGCGCCCAGGCCGGCATCTATTCGCAGGAGACTCCCGGAGGATGGCATATCATCGGGCGAACTCCGCTTAGCCTGTTCAGGGCAGAGCTTGCTCGGCCTTGCCTGTTAATGGCTGGTGATCAGGTTCGATTCGTTCCAATGAGCGCTGAAGAATTTCAGAGATGGCAGGATGAACAATGAGTATCGTCCGAGTCATTCGCGCGGGGCTGTTGACAACGATTCAGGATCTGGGGCGTCCTGGCTTTCGGCAATTTGGAGTCCCCACCGGGGGCGCCATGGATCGCTTCTCGCATGAACTGGCGAACCGGCTGGTTGGAAACTTACCGACAGCGGCGACTCTGGAGATGACTCTGAGTGGTGACGAACTGGAATTCCTGGGCCCGACTCTCATTGCAATCACCGGGGGAGAGTTTTCTCCGATCACAACCAATATGGAGCAGCTCAGCATTCCGCAGAATAAGCCAGTTCATGTTTCTGCGGGAACTCGAATTCGTTTTCAGACAGCGCAGCGAGGGTGCCGGTGTTATCTGGCCGTGGCCGGAGGCTTCAGCGTTCCGGAGATCATGGGCAGCCGATCAACTCTGTCGAGTGCTCAACTTGGCGGTTTACAGGGACGAGCCTTGAAGAGTGGTGACGAACTGCCGGTCGGGGATCTCAAAAGTGCGGGACCGGGCCTTGTTGCGGTAAAAGAGCATGTGGCAATTTCGTTTCCAGCGTGGTTCGTGAGACCACTTGCGTTGCCTGCCGGAGATATGGTCACACTCAGAGTTCTCCCTGGCGAACATTCTTCGATGATGTCGGCGGAGAGTCAATTGAGGTTCCGGGACGAGTCGTTTCTGATCACTTCGCAATCTGATCGCATGGGGTATCGGCTTGCAGCAACGCCCCTGATTCTGGAAAACACCAGCGACATGTTGTCGGAGGGCACAGCGATGGGGACCGTACAATTGCCTCCGGATGGTCGACCAATACTACTGATGGCCGATAGTGCTCCGACAGGCGGCTATCGACGCATCGCTCATGTGATTAGTGCTGATCTTCCTTTGGCGGCTCAGGTTCGCCCCGGTCAGTTTTTGCGGTTTCTGGAAACCACCATGGAGGAGGCTCGAAGTTTGTTTCAGAAGCAACGCGCGAACCTTGACCATGCGATAACAATGGCAGGATTGATGCCTGGTGTCCGGGTTTCAGAACGACTGCCGGAACCAACAGGGAGTGCTCCGTGAGTCACTCAGAACAAATCGACTTGAACTGTGATTTGGGTGAGTTGGAAGGCGACGCGGGGCTGAAGCTGGATCTCGCCATTCTGCCGTGGATCCATTCGGCGAACGTGGCCTGCGGTGCGCATGCCGGAAGCCGCGAGAGAATGAAGCATCTGGCCGACGCCTGCCGGGATTTGAGCGTCGCCTTCGGTGCTCATCCCGGATATACCGATCGTGCGAACTTTGGCCGCCGAATCATCCCGATGACGAACGCGCAGATTCGGGAGATGATCAGTCAGCAGTTGGAATTGTCGCTGTCGGTGGCGAAGTCGGCGGGTGTTTCGTTGTCCCACGTGAAGCCTCACGGAGCGTTGTACAATCTGGCGACTGTCGACCATGAGATCGCCTTGACGGTGGCGGAAACAGTTCGCGCTCTTGCCCCGGATGCGTGGCTGTTTGGACTTTCCGGAAGTTGCCTGATCGATGCCGGTCGAGAGTTGGGCTTGAGGACGCGGAGTGAAATCTTCGCCGATCGAAACTATCAGGCCGATGGCACTCTGGTGCCCCGCGAACATTCAGAAGCCGTCCTGCATGATGCGGATCTGGTGATTCAGCGAGCCGTGACGATGGTGCAACAACAACAGGTAACGAGCATTGACGGAGTCCGAATTCCACTCAAGGCAGAGACAATTTGTCTGCATGGCGATACCGTCGATGCTGTGAACCTCGCCAGACGTCTTCGCACTGAGTTGGAGGTCAGATCGTCTTCGGACGGCATAAACTGAGGCCGTATGTTCGCACGATCTGTCGTTCAAAGAGTAACCTCAGTCGCGGGCACGCACAGAACAGATCTTAAATTCGAAGGCACGCATTTCTGTTCGGCAGGAACTGCTGATTCCCATTGCCGTTCATGAGGGTGATCCCGGGCGATGTCGCTCGGGATCTCAGCCTGATCTGGACACACGGATTAGCATCCGGCAGACTCGCGGATTGAGTTTCGGGACGAATTCCAAAAGTTACTCTGGAGTTCCGGGAGATTTTGAATGTCGGCCGAAACCTCGTTCCTGGTGAGTTCGTAACCGTCCGTTTTCAGGTCACAGTCATGAAGCGACTGGCTATTGCCGTCTGCTGCTACGCCGTCATCTTTGCCGCCGCGTTCTTCGCTGCGCTGGAACTACGTTTTGACCTGAACCTGATCGACTTCGCAAACAGCATTGTCCGCAATCAGGTTACGCTGAGACCTCGCCCTGGTTTTGTGACACCGTTTCAGATCGAGCAACTTATCTATGCCAAAGATGTCTTCCGCAGTGGCTTGATGATCGTCGTTCTGCTGAAGCTGGCAATCGTTTTCATCTCACGAGACTGGCTGCGCCGACTTCGTTACTCGACAACTCATGACGTGGCCTGGTCCGCCGGTATTTGCCTGATCAGCGGGATTCTCATCGCATGTCTGCAGATCGCTCGTCAAGCCATGCCGCAGATTCCTCGTGGCGTGATCATTATCGATACCGTGTTGTCGGCTGGAGCTGTTGTCACGGCCCGAGTCATTGCCAATATGCTGCGGACGATGAGACGTCCCGGGGCCAACGCGCAGGCTTCGCGAACTCTTATTTATGCCAATGGCGGAGATGCCGTGCACCTCGTCACGACAATTCGCTCCAGCTCCAATCGCCTGCGAGTCGTCGGAATTGTGTCTCCGTCTGATGCCGCGAAGAACGGTGTCGTCGCCGGAGTTCAGGTCTTCGATGCTTCACGTGGACTCGAACAAATCATTCAGCAAACTCGCGCTGAAGTGTTATTACTTCCTTCGCAATTGACGGGTCGCACGATTCGCGAAGTCAGCGAGATCTGTCGGCGTAACGGTGTGGATGCGCATCTGGTTCCGTCGGTGGATGAAATTCCCTCGGGGCGTTTTCATCTGAAAATGCGAGATATCACGATCGATGACTTATTGCGACGTGAGCCCAATCAGTTAGACCTGAATGGCATTCGCAGCGTCCTGGCCGATCGAGTGATCCTCGTCACCGGAGCCGCCGGTAGCATCGGCTCGGAAGTGTGTCGCCAGTTGTTGACCTTTGGACCGCGCCGCATCGTGCTGCTGGATCAGTCGGAGTTCGGCATTTTCCAGATGGAGCAGGAATTCGAAAGTCTGCATCATCAGATCGATCGCTACAAATGCCAGTTGGAGTTTGTGGTGGAAGACATCACCGACCAGCACGCGATGACTCGATTGTTTATGCAGCATCGTCCGGCCGTAGTCTTTCACGCGGCGGCCTACAAGCATGTGCCTCTGATGGAATCAAATCCTCAAGCCGCAGTCCGTAATAACGTGTTTGGAACTCGCGCATTGGTGGATCTGTCTCATAAGTTTTTCGTTGAACGCTTTGTTATGATTTCCACCGACAAAGCCGTGCGTCCGACGAACGTCATGGGCGCGACAAAGCTGATCGCCGAACAATACCTGCACTCCGTGTCTGCTCGATCAAAGACGCGTTTCATTACTGTGCGATTTGGCAACGTGCTGAATTCCGCAGGCAGCGTCGTGCCGACGTTTCGCCGTCAGATCGAGGAAGGCGGCCCGGTAACCGTCACTGATCCTGAAATGCAGCGCTACTTCATGACGATTCCCGAAGCGGTGCAACTTGTCCTGCAGTCAGGAGCTGTCGGTGAAGGTGGAGACGTGTTGATTCTGGATATGGGTGAGCCCGTAAAGATCGTGGACCTTGCGAAAGACATGATTCGCCTTTCAGGGCAGGAATATCCGACGGACATCGACATTGTTTACACCGGCCTGCGTCCCGGCGAAAAGCTCTACGAGGAGCTGTTCTATGAGACCGAAGTGAATGCAAGCCGAGTTCACGAAAAGATCCTGCGGGCTCCTCGAGCAGCAGACGTGAATCCATCGGTTGTGGAAGCGGAATTGCTGCAACTGTCGCAACATTTGCATGCGAGCCGCGAAGAATTGCGGGAAGTCTTGTGGCAGGTGACATCGCGAATCGTCAACGATGCTTCGGCTGCTCAACCTGCCGCGCCGGGTTTTTTGCTGGCCGCTTATACTTCTGCTCCACGCGATCCGGACAATATCACGAAACCAGACAAATCCAGAACAACGCGCCGAGGCGCGGCGTGACAGGAATAGCACTATGAAGGCGGCCATTTTCGAACAGTTTCAGAAGCCGCTCAGTATTCGAGAAGTCCCCGCGCCAGATCCCAAACCGGATTCTGCCGTGATTACCGTGAAGGCCTGCGGGGTGTGTCGCAGCGACTGGCACGGCTGGATGGGCCATGACTCCGATGTGCATCTGCCTCATGTTCCCGGGCATGAACTTGCCGGTGAGATCGCTGCTGTCGGCAGCAATGTGCAACGCTGGAAAGTCGGCCAGCGTGTGACCGTGCCGTTCTGTTGTGGCTGCGGTTCCTGTGCTCAATGTGTGACCGGGAATCATCATATCTGCGACTCCTATACGCAGCCCGGGTTTACCCAATGGGGCGCTTTTGCAGAGTATGTCGAAATTCGTCACGCGGATGTGAATCTGGTTTCACTGCCGGAGGCCCTTGACTTCGTCACAGCCGCCAGTCTGGGCTGTCGGTTTGCGACTTCATTTCGAGCCATCGTGTTTCAAGGGAGAACTCAACCCGGTGACTGGGTTGCGATTCACGGCTGCGGTGGCGTTGGACTTTCGGCCATCATGATCGCCTCCGCGATCGGCGCGCGAGTTATTGCAATTGATATCAAAGCGGATCGCCTCGAGATAGCTCGCCAATGCGGAGCAGCCGCGACCATCGACGGCACGACGACTGACGTGATTGCGGCCGTTAAAGAACTCAGCAACGGAGGAACTCAGGTTTCCATTGATGCACTCGGCAGTCATCAGACCTGCTGGAACTCTGTCAAGTCGTTGCGCAAGCGAGGTCGTCATGTGCAGGTGGGACTGATGCTGGGGTCGGAAGCGGATCCGCCGGTTCCGATGGCAGCAGTCATTGGGAACGAACTGGAAATCCTCGGCAGCCACGGCATGCAGGCCTTTGAGTATCCTCGAATGTTGTCGATGATCGCCGCCGGTACGATTAATCCGCGGCTGTTGATCAGCGAACGAGTCACGCTGTCAGAAGCAGCCGAATTGTTACCCCGGATGAATCAGTTCCCCGGCACCGGAGTGACTGTGATTGATCGGTTCTGCTGAGGATTCCGTAAGACCCAATCCCCGGGATTGTTTCGCAGGGCAAGATTTGTCACGTCTGAAGATGTCGGCGCGAAAACTCAGAACACGGCAGTTCACGTCGTGTTTCAAATCCCCGCAAACCTGCCGGGTCACAGTGATCGTTTTAAGCGGAGTGAACCGAACACAAACGTAAGGCGGGTTACGTTAAAAACGGAATGTTTTGGTCAACACGGCGTCGCCCAGCTACTCCGCGAACTCCCACGCGGTCCTGTAGCTTCCGTTCTGTTCGATCCAGCCGAGCAAAGTTTTGAAAAAGTCGTTGGCGCCCAATGTCGCACTGTCGCCAACAAGAATCAGTTTTCGCTTGGCTCGCGTTAAGGCCACGTTCATGCGGCGAGCGTCCGACAGGAATCCGACTTCGCCGATCTCATTCGATCGAACCAGCGACATCACGACGGCTTCTTTTTCTCGTCCCTGAAATCCGTCGACGGTGTCAATCTCCAGATGGTCAAAGACGGCATGCTCTCGCAGCCAGCGAACCTGTGCTGCATACGGAGCGATCACAGCAATGTCCTGGGGACGCACGCCCGCTTCGCACAATGCATTCACCTGCTTCATAACGAGCTCGCCTTCCTGAGGATTGCGTTTGCTCATCCCATCAGGTTCGATCTCTTCTGCCCAGCCAGTTCCGGCAGTGTCAATAAACGTGACTGGCTCGTCACTGATGCGATCGCTGTGAAATCCGGGCAGATCCGACAGCACATGTTGTCGCACGGATGCATCAGCAATCAAGGTGTTGCCATAGAACGTCTGGGATGAAAACGCCATGATCGATTCGTGCATGCGATACTGCACCGTGAGCTGTCTCGTGGTCATATCACCGTAATGATTGACCAGCCGCTCCATCAGGCTGATATCAAAACCTTCCTTGCGAGCTTCATCCGAAAGAATCGTCGGCGGCAACTGCAGATGGTCACCGGCCAGAATCAGTTTGTGAGCCTTCTTCAGAGGAACCCAGCAACCAGGCTCCACGCTTTGACACGCTTCATCGATGACCAGGACATCGAACTTCAGGTCTTCGAGAATGGAATCGTCAAACGTGGTTGTGGCACAAATCACGCGGGCATCTCGAAGGAGTTCAGTGACGACCTGCTGTTCCAGAATTCGTGATTGACGCTTCAGCTCGCGAGCCTCCTGACGCTGCTGGCCTTTGAATCCCGCGGGCGGACGACCGCGAGTATATTTGGCGGCCTTTCGTTCAATCTGCTCCGCTTCGCGCATCATATGATGCACGATCATCATGGACTCATGGCGACCGGCCAGAACATCCAGAGAATGCTGCCGCAGATCTTCGGAAACTCGGGCGGGATGACCGAGCCGAATTGCAGGTTCGCCAATGGCCAGCAGTCGCTCCAGCAGATTGTCGACGGCCGTGTTGCTGGGGGCACACGCGAGAACTCGTTCACCGCGAGCCACCATCAGCCGAATCGCTTCGACCACGGTTGTCGTTTTGCCAGTTCCTGGTGGCCCATGAATAATCGCCAGATCGTTCGCAGCCAGCACATGCTCGATTGCTCGATGTTGCGAAGCATTCAGACGCTGAGAAATCGGGCCGGGGATTTTCACGTTCTTCTGAAACGTCGGCTCCCGTTCACCCAGCAGGACATCGCGCAGTTGTCCGAGGCGACCGGAGGCGTTCGCACCGACCTGCAGAGCGGCGGACTGACGCTTGCGCGAAATTTCATCCGGCGACAAATCCAATCGAAAACGATCACCAGACGGCCAGTCATCCACGGCCACTTCCAGCGTATCATTGCGTCGCGCACTGACTACGCCCTGCAGAGATTCACTGTCTTCATCCGTGTCATCGGACAGCAAAATCGGACTGCCCACTTTGAAGCGGTGCCATGGTAATCGATCGGGCGAGCGACGTTTAGACAGAGTGATCAGATATCGTCCACCAAGCCCGGTCGTATGATTGCGGATGACGAGATCCAGCAGTGTTTCCCCGGTGCGTTCAGCGGCTTCTGATGACTGAATCTTACGGCGTTGAGCGAGTCTCTGCCGTTCCGCCTCGCCCTCCAGTTCGAGCCAACGATGCAGTTTGCCAAAGTGCTGATCAGCCCTTAACGCGGTTTTTCTCACGGTCATGAAGTTCAGGATTTCTTAGAGCGTCCGCCCCAAAAACAACGCAATTGTTCAGGAGCTTACCGTTCCCGAACACCCGCGGATGATGAGACAGTCAATTACTTCTTCTTCGGAGGTCGATAAACGTGTGTGGGCTGGCCGAAGACGGATTCAGCAGCTTCCATCAGAGTTTCCGACAGTGTTGGATGAGCATGGATCGAATCGGCAAGATCGCGAGCCGTCGCGCCCATTTCGATGGCGATGACCGCTTCAGCAATCATTTCGCCCGCACCCGGGCCGACGATGCCAACACCAAGGACTCGCTGCTTTACAGGCTCCACGATGATCTTCGTGATGCCTTCTGTCCGGGCGATCGACTGGGCTCGACCAGATGCAGCCCAGGGGAAGCGATGAACGGAGACCTCGCGTCCCTGAGCGATCGCTTCGGCTTCCGTAATCCCGGCCCAGGCGAGTTCAGGATCCGTGAAGACGACGGCTGGAATCGCGATGTTGTCAAATTCTACAGGTTCGCCGAGCAATGTTTCGACCGCGATCTTGGCTTCGCGAGTGGCCTTGTGAGCCAGCATCGGCTCCCCAGCTACGTCACCGATGGCCATCAGTTTAGGATCAGCCGTTCGCTGGTTCTTGTCGATCTTGATAAAGCCCTTTTCATCGACGACGGCCTTCGTGTGCTCCAGTCCAAGACCTCGACCATTCGGCCGACGGCCGACCGACACGAGAACTCGATCAAACACCTGTCGCGGCTCCACGCCCTCGCCTTCGAGGCTGGCGACGATGCCTTCCGGAGTTGGCTCCAGCTTGGCGACTTTGGTATTGAGATGAATCGCGGCGAACTGGTGAGCCAGTCGCTTCTGCAGAGGCACCACAAGATCGCGGTCAGCTCCCGGCAGCAAACCGGCAGTCATCTCCACAACAGTCACGGCCGAACCCAAAGCCGCATACACCGAGCCCATTTCGAGACCGATGTAGCCACCGCCAATAACCAGCAGACGTTTGGGAATATCTTTCAATTCCAATGCGCCAGTGGAGTCCATGATGCGATCGTCGCCGAGTGCAAACATCGGCGGCATCGCGGGTTGTGAACCAGTGGCGACAATGCAATGGTCAAAGCTGATCGTGCGAGTTGTCCCGTCGGGAGTTTTCACTTCCAGAGCATCGCTGCTGACAAACGTCCCACGGGCTTTAATCAGTTCCACGCCGCGTGCTTTGCAGAGACTTTCAATGCCGCCGGAGAGATTGTTCACGACGGAGTCTTTGAATGATCGCAACTTGTCGAGATTAATCACAGGCGCGGAGAAGGTGACGCCACAATCTTCCGATTCAGCCGCTTCGTTGATCAGTTTGGCGACGTGCAACAGAGCCTTGGAAGGGATACAGCCGCGGTTCAGGCAGACACCGCCCGGTTTCACGCCTTCGTCGATCAGCACGACTTTCATCCCGTGGTCCGCTGCCGCAAACGCCGCCGGATATCCGCCCGGACCACCACCAAGAACAACCAATTGTGCGTGTTGATCAACCATTGAACCAGAACGCTCCGGATAGGGAGTGATTACAAAAACCTCTGTTGCCGCAATTGCGAATTGGAACTGTAACGGAACCCTCGGGCAATTTCAAAAGTCGCAGAGTTTGAGAGCTCAACCGTTATTTTTACGGGGAATCGGGCTTCGGGGCCGAGATTTTGGGCTCTGAGAGGAATTGGATGTTTGAAAGTACAGGACTCGAGAGGATTGCCGAGGGATTTGAGTGACCCAGGAGTCGCAGACTTTCCTGCGTCCGACTTCCAAGCGCGCCGTCTCGCTCAATCGAGACGAGGCTTTGCCTACGTGGCTCTGAACTGAGTGGTTCCGAGTTGGGGCACACGCCATTTTATCGTTATTTATCGTTTATTGTTCTCACTGCATCGTGTTTCATAGGCGGCTAAGATGGCCACAGGGAAAGTGCGAGGTCGTAGCGGAGAGAGCGGCGGGCGTGCTGAGTTAATTCAACGGCCCAATTGAACGTCGCAGGTGTTGCTTCACCCTCCTGTTTGTAAAGTCCTTGCGCAGCGGGCCACAGGAGGGTCGTGTGCCGCTGGGGCAGCACTCATCGCTCCGTCCGATTTATCACTTGAACAATCGCGATTTCTGCGGCTGCGAATCTCTCAACACACCCAACCGAGCAATGATTCAGCCTCAATGCCGCTCCGAACCCAATGTCCGTGAGAGCAGACAGCGGGCAGGAGTGTGAAATCCTAAGCCGCCTGTTAAAAAAACGCGGTGTCCCCGTTCTTCCCAATCAGTCATCTGCCGCAGTCTTTGCAGTGGATGCGTGCTCATGTCGCGGCGGTCGTGGAGACCCGCCGCTTCCGAGCCAGAAAGGAATCAAATCAAGATCGGTGGCACTATTTGCTACGCGGCCCTATTTGCTCGCAGGGAGGATTAGTTCCCCGCTGCATCCGGCTGTTGCAATCGCACCAGCAGCCACTGTTCAGTGTTATCACTTCCCAAATGTTTCAGACAAGGCGCCTCAGCTTTTGTAAGGTTGTAAAGCCCTGTATCAAATACAGTTTGAGTATCATCGCCTACAGTGAACGCAACTCGCTGTGAATCTTTGTCGACTGATCCCTGAATGACCTGATTCTTATTGCCAGCAGAATCCGTATAGTTGCCGCGGATCACACCCTGCTTGCTGACGGCCAACTGAACGCTCACATCGGATTTGGTCTGGTCGGGCTTCGTCAACGCAAAGACTCCCAATGGCAGCCAGTCACCGTCCGAGGGAGCATCCGCTGCAGCTCCGCTGGAGGCGAGAGTCGAAGCCTGTTGATAATATTGCTGCGTAGTACCGGCACTTTCACCGTTCACATACACACTGTTGTCCTGATACGTCACGTTATTCCCGTAGTCATAGTACACCGGAGGCGCCTGGCTGTAACCGCAGTACACGGATGCCGTGCTCCAGGTACACGGATTCCAAACTGCGTTGGCCGTCCAGCCGGCCGCATACCACGCACCCGGATAATTCGCATACCATCCAGCGCCATACACGCCCGGGTAATTGTAGCCGTTCCGAACGGCAGCCGCTGTTGTGTAGCGAGCTGATGCCGAAACTGGGTTCAACCCACCAACGCCACCAACGCCACCAACGCCACCAATACCACCAATACCACCAACGCCACCAATACCGCCGACGCCACCGACGCCACCGACACCGCCAACACCACCGACGCCGCCAACACCAAATCCGCCGGGCCTGCCCCCACCAACGCCTAGATCCGTTCCGACACCGACGCCCGGTCTTCCAACGCCGCCAGCACCATAACCAGCTCGACCGCCACCAACGCCCACATCACTGCCCACGCCAACACCCGGGCCCCCAACGCCGCCAGCACCATAACCAGCCCTACCGCCACCGAGTCCTGCTGAACCGGCGGTGTGTAACCCCTGATCAGAGGGCAAGCCAAGAAAACTATTCAGTTGGCCCGAGTTGGGAGTTGAGAAACGGTCACCACCCAATCCTGACGCGCCGGCTCCTGCACCAGCTCCGCCTTGAGGATTCCGGTTTGCACCACCACCAGCACCGAATCCGCCTGCTCCACCGGCGCCACCAGCACCGAATCCACCTGCTCCGCCGGCACCACCAGCACCGAATCCGCCTGCTCCACCGGCGCCATGCATTGCACTGCTTCCAAAACCACCGCCACCGCCATAGCCACCGCCACCACCATAGCCACCGCCACCACCATAGCCACCGCCACCACCATAGCCGCCCGCTCCGCTTGGGCCGTGCATTGAGCCCCCTCCAGCCCCACCGCCGAAGCCGCCACCACCACCGCCGCCGCCACCTGTTCCACTTGGGCCACGCATTGAGCCCCCTCCAGCTCCAGCACCACCACCGAAGCCGCCGCCCCCACCGCCACCGCCACCGCCGCCCCCAAAACCACCGCCGCCACCACCACCGCCACCGCCGCCACGTGCCCAGGACTCTGCTGGAACGGCGACCAGGATGAGAAAGCTCAGTGATGAACGCAGGAATATTTTAATCATCGTCGAGGTATCCGAAGTGAAGTGTCCAGAAACGTAATGCGGGATAACGAGTTCTACAAAGGCCTACTTTGCTGCATCTTGCTGACGACGCCTAATCACAATTTCATCTGTATCTGGCAGTGATGCTTGTCCCAACGTCCGACGCACTGATTGCCAGACACTCGCGTTGCCATCTAACCGTCTCATGATATTCACGGCCGAAGTCGGAACACCAGCCCCTGTCATTCCCTGAACTTCTGCCTGCCAACCACCTTCTGTCGGTGTCCAAACACCAACAGAATGCCCACCATCTGCACTGAAATCCCACGACTGAACCAATTTTCCCTGCGGATTCCAGCCGATCAGCTGAACCCCTGTTGTCACTGAGCCATCAACCTGTGTTGTCGTGTACTTGCGTTCCAGAAAGCGATCATTCACCGCCCAGCTACAAATGGACTCCATCTTGACGCCGTGCTCTTCCGCTACCCATGATCCGATCATCCACTCCAGATCGGCTGCGCTGCGGACTGCGGGTGGTGCTTCGATCCATTGGTCGCGCACAGACGCCATCAACCATTGCTCACCGACCTTAATATGAATTGCGGAGTACTTGCTGACTCCGGTACCTTTCGGGCCTGGCACGACAACCGAGCGTCCCTCTTCGATAGCCGTGTCTTTGCTCAGAAGCCGCAATGACTCTATCGCAATCTGAATCTCCGCCTTCGGGCCATTGGCAAAGACTTCCGCATAGGCTTTCTCGATCTCTTCGCGACCAGCCCACCGCCGTCCTGAATCGTCGATAAACTCTCCAGTCATGGTCCAGCACTCCGCAACCGCTTTCGCGTCGTGTTTGTTAAATGCTGATACAAATACCTGGGACTGCTTGCGAAGCGATTCCAGTTCGGATTCGTCGGAAGCAGAGACCTGAGTGCTTACCGCTTTCTTTTCGCCTTTTTCACCTCGGGTTGAATCCTGTGAATAGACCTCAGGAGCCAAAGTCGCGAACAGGGAAAGCGTGACGATGGCGATGTCATTGCCAAATCTCATAGTGTTGTCCAACTCTTAAAAAAATGACCCTCTTTGCAATTCAAGACACGACTCAGGCGATCTTCCGACAGCATTCCGGCGATCTTCGTGCGGCAAGCCTTGTGCACTCACGCGTCACCTGAGATCCCGAACCGTGAATGACCCGATAGCAGCGGTCCTGACTACAGAAATCTTCGGGACCATGCGATTCCAATGGAACGCGCGACGATGCGATGTCGAATCAGCCCAGTAAGCCTTGATTCCCACGAGAATTCAAGTCCATGAACGACGTGCCAGGAAGTTTCTCCGAAGTAGAAGTCGTGGCAATTTCACCAGAAACACACTACTCCCCACTAAAAACTCCCCTGGGGCATGCAAGCGTGGTCCTCGTGTCGACAGAGAGCCGGCTTACGAGTCTTGAACTTCAGGATTCGATTCAAAACTTTGGCGGCGCTTCGTGTCTCAAGCCTGCCAGATTGCTGAAGTGGACTATTCCGGCCGATATATGGCTCCGACCGGAATATGGCTCCGACATACTTTCTTTTGCGTACTTCTGCGTAACAGTCATGCAAAGCGAGATCACTTCCAACAAAACACTGTTCGTCTTTGTCCTGCTCATTCACGCAATGTTGCGCTTCATCAACCAAAATGCCGCGGAACTTCGTGACAGAGCAAATGAAGTTCTAGTGAATTAATATCTCAAGAATTGAAAAGTCGTCCACAAAGGGGTTTCCCCCCTGAATACGACGCCCGAGGGCCTGGATTCGCTCGAGAGCGTTTTCACCAACGGCCAAAGGCTGTGACATGGCCTCAATATAAGCATCAAAAGGCCACATACCACCATCCGGCATGTGCAATTCACAAACGCCATCGCTGTAAAGGTACAGTCGTGAGCCGGGTTCGATGGTGACGCATTCGGAGGGATAAAGAAAGTCATCCAGCATACCGTTGACCGGGCCATTACTTTCAAGTTGCAGACATGAGATCGGACCTTCTGGCGGCCCGGAAATCAATAGCGACGGAGGATGGCCTGCCCCCGCAAAGTTCAGTACCCGAGTGATTCGGTTATAGACGCCATACCAGATCGTGAAATACATATTGTTGTGCTGTTCCATCAGGAACGCATTATTCAGAGCGGAGATGACTTCACCCGCATCACGGAAATTACACCCCGCAAGGCTCTGGGCTCGCAGTACGTTCATCGCAGAGACTGACAGCAAGGCGGATTTGACCCCGTGCCCACAGACGTCCAGCAGATAACAGGCGAAATTGTCCTCATCAACCCAGTGGTATCCAAATGAGTCACCACCGAGGAACGCTGAAGGAATAAACCGCCAGTCAGTCACGAGACTTTCGCAAGTAATTCGAGGTGGCAGCAATGACGTGACGTATTTCTCGGCCTGAGCCACATCTTCAGCAAGCGCCTGCTGGCTTTCGCGAAGCTTTCGAAAAGCCTCATCACGCTGCAA
>CAMAXD010000080.1 GCA_945861975.1 Candidatus Kuenenia stuttgartensis
ACTCCTCTCTCGGTTGGTATCGAAACCGAAGGCGGAATCATGACAGTTCTCGTCGAACGAAATACGACGATCCCAACAACGAAGACAGAGACATTTTCAACCGCCTCGGACAATCAGCCAGCTGTGACTGTCCGCGTCTTCCAGGGTGAACGCAAGATGGCGTCCGACAATCGACTGCTGGATGAATTCAACCTTGATGGCATCCCGGCTGCTCCTCGAGGTGTCCCCCAGATCGAAGTAAAATTCGACATCGACGTGAACGGGATTCTCAGCGTTTCAGCCAAGGACAAAGCCACTGGCAAGGGCCAGACTGTTCAGATCAAGCAGTCCAGTGGTCTATCGCCTGACGAAATCGAACGTATGCGAAAGGACGCCGAAGCTCATGCTGACGAAGACAAACAGAAGCAGGACCTGGCAGCCGCGAAGAATCAGGCTTCGTCTTTGGTCCACCAGACTGAAAAGACCTTGAAGGAGCATGCCGACAAACTCGACGCATCTTCAAAATCTGCCATTGAGTCTGCGATCGAGAAGGTCAAAAAGTCAGCAGAAGGTTCAGATTCCGCCGCTATCAAGGCAGCCACAGATGAACTGATGCAGGCGTCCCACGCTCTCGCTCAGCACATGTATGCTGATAAAGGCGGTGCCCCTGACGCAGCAGCTGGTGCGGCTCCAAAGAGTGGTGACGACGATGTGATCGATGCTGAGTTTGAAAAGAAGTAATCTCTGACATCTGCAAAGATGGACTGCTGATAAGCCCGGCTTGATCCCCTCAAGCCGGGCTTTTTCCTGCGCTTTAAACGCATGAGATTTTGCCCATGTGCCAAAGAATCCCGAAGCGACTTCAACCACGGATGGAACAGGGAACACAGATTTGAACATTTGAACTTCGGAAGAATCGCAAGACCGTCTTTTTTCTGAACGCAGAGGTTGCAGAGGCACGCAGAGAGAAACTCGACCGAAGCCGATGCTCACCCCTGCGTTCCTCAGCGACCCCTGCGTTCAATATCGATATGGAGTTCAATATCGATATGGAGTTCAATTGCTCCAACTATTCCTCTGTCGAACTGCTGGCCGAATCAGACGCGTCTGCAACTGGTTCGCGAACAAAGCGATATCCGGTTCCTCGAATCGACAACAAATGACGTGGCGAAGAGGGATCCGCCTCGATCATTCGCCGCAGACGCATCACAAAATTGTCGACGGAACGGCTGGAGATATCAGCCGAGTCCTTCCAGACATCAGATTGCAGTCGGGCTCGCGACAAGACGACGCCATCGTTCTCCAGGAAATATCGGAGCAACTCCTGCTCGCGAGTCGTCATGGTGTGAACTTCGTCTTTGTGACGAATTTCAAACCGCCCAAAGTCTGCAATCACATCGCAAAAACGCACGACATCATTGGTTGGCCGAACTGACCTGCGTTCAAGACTGCGTCGACGACGATCCAGTAAATTTCGCACTCGACTCAGCAACTCCGGCAGGGAAAACGGCTTCGTCATGTACTGGTCGACGCCACAGTCGAACGCCTGAATTTTGTCTTCCGACAACGTGCGTGCTGTCATAGCCAGCACAGGGATTTCCGTATCCAGTCGCCGCAGTGTTCGACAAATTTCATAACCGCTCATCAAGGGCAGCATCAAGTCCAGGACAACGAGATCCACGGGCGGCTGAGCTGACTCATAAAGTTCCAGAGCCGTAGGCCCGTCAGCCGCCAGATCAACCTGATACCCTTCGCGCTCGAAATTGAATCGCAAAACTCGAGCAATCGCCTCTTCATCTTCAACCACTAAGATTCTCATGGTTCAATCCCCTCAGAACATCCTGCGAATCATCAAAGCGTGCCTGAAGAGTGAGAACCTCCACGGGGCAAAAACTCAGCTCTACTCTGTTTTCTCTTTTTCCGATTTCTCTTTTGCGGATAGCACCAGCTCTGACACGCGGCTGCGAGTTTCACGATGCTCAGACTCCGGAAGATCCAGCTGTCTGCCAGGCAGAGTCACCTCAAAGACCGATCCGCCGCCGGATTCAGCATCCAACACAACAACTCGGCCCTTCAGTAACCCGACCAGAGTTCGCACAATATAAAGTCCCAAACCGGTTCCTGTTTTCGTGCGATGCAGCTCATCGTTACCTCGAACAAACATCTGAAAGATACGCCGCCGATTCTCAGGAGCGACGCCAGCCCCGTTATCACGTACTCGCACAACCACCTGATTGCGTCCCCGAGAAAACGCATGCACGGTGACCTTCGGAGGCTTCCCACCATACTTCACGGCATTATCGAGTAGATTTCCGAAGATCATTTCCAGCAGCAGACGACGAGACGTCAACGCCAGCGGAGCCACTTCAAATCGAAACACATCGTTGAACTCCTGCTTATGATGCAGGCATGCGGCATTCGCACATTGGCGAAGCAGATCTTCCAGATGAATCGTCTCGGGCTCAGTCTGATGACCAATCGCGTCAAGTCGTCCAACCTCCAGCAGTTGATTGATCAATCGATCGAGTCGCCCCAACTCGGTATTCATCGTTTCATAAAATTCCCTCCGATCAGCCGCATCCGGCTCGCGCATCAGCAGCGTATCGAGGTAAAGCCTGAGCGCGGCAATCGGAGTTTTTAGTTCATGAGTCACACTGTCGACAAAGTTCGACTGTCGTCGATTGAGCTGGATTTCTTTGATCGTCAGAAACGAATAAAATGAAATCCCGAACAAACTGATCGCCAGCGCGATGGATCCCAGCGTCAGCGCCAGCCACGAGCTCTGCCGGGCCAGGAGCACGATCAAAACGGCCATCAGGGCAATGTTGACGGTCATCAACAGAACGCTGCTCCAGATGGGCAGGCTCAAATGACGGCGTTTTCGGCGAAAGTCGGCCACGGGAAGATCCATTACAATCAAATTCACGGTCAATTCACTGGCATGGTACCCTGAAAATGAGGCAAACAACAACGGGCAGGAGTTCTATGCGTGAAACGGCCTCGGGCTTTCTGTAGACTCCGTAACCACCTTCTTCTCTATCTCCAGCTCAAGTGGTTGCGGAATGTCTGTTTCTGAAGTCTCTGATTTTGTTGATTCGTCGCGATCGGAATTGTCCTGGAAGGAAATGGCCGATCAGGTCCTCGCGGGCGAATCTCTGTCGCGCGCGGATGCCATGAGAATCCTGCGAGCCGACGACGACCAATTGCTGGCTATTCTGGACGCGGCCTATCGTGTGCGTCGGGAGTATTTCGGAAAAACCGTACAGTTGTACTATCTGAAAAATGCCAAAAGCGGCCTCTGCCCTGAAGACTGCAATTACTGCTCGCAGTCAAAGATCTCCGAAGCGCCAATTGAAAAATATGCGATGCTGAATGCCGAGCGACTGCTGGACGGCGCTCGCAAAGCAGCGGAAAGCAAAGCTCGAACCTATTGCATCGTGGCCAGTGGACGCGGCCCAAGCGATCGTGAAGTTGATCATGTCGCCAATGTCGTGCGTCAGATTAAAGAGCAATACGGCCTCCACATTTGCTGTTGCCTCGGTCTGCTGAAACCTGAGCAGGCTCTCAAGCTAAAGGCCGCCGGTGTGGATCGAGTCAACCATAACCTGAATACCAGCGAACGCTATCACGAAGAAATCTGTACGACTCACACGTTCAAAGATCGCCTTGAAACGCTCGACATCTGCCGCAGCGCCGGGCTGGAACTGTGTGCCGGCATGATTGTGGGCATGGGCGAAGTCCACGAAGACGTCGTCGAGGTGGCGATCAAACTTTCAGAGCTGAACGTCGAATCGATTCCAGTCAACTTTTTGAACTCGATCGAAGGCACTCCTCTGCAGGCTGTCCGTGAACTGGATCCGCGATTCTGCCTGAAAGTTCTGGCGATGTTTCGCCTGACAAATCCGAAAGCCGAACTGCGAATCGCCGGTGGTCGAGAAGTCAATCTGCGATCCATGCAGACGCTGGGGCTTTACCCAGCCAACTCGATGTTTGTCAGTGACTATCTGACAACGCCCGGCCAGAAGGCCGAAGAAGACTTCCGCATGATCTCCGATCTGGGCTTCCAGATTACGGCCGGAGATTATGAATCGTCGAAGCTGCTGGATCTCTGGAACACGCCTCACACAAAAAGCTGTGCGGCCGAAACACCGGGTTCAGGCAGCTGCTGTGGCTGATTCATGATCAACGCGACTTTCTATGGATCTCATGGATCTCAGTGGATGGGAATTTGGATAGCAACGGATGGCTGCTGAAAATCTGATTGTCGCTCCGGGCCCTCGCCCGGAAACTGTTCTCACAACTGATGGCCAAATCCTGACTCCACCGCAGGACTGGTCGCTTCTGCTTCCCGGAGATCCCGGCCTGACTCGCCGCGTCAAAGCGGCCGGGCCATCGTGGACTGTTCAGGAAAAGCGAGGTCGCAAGATCTTTTCTCAGGGCGTCTGGGCTCCGAAGGCCAACATCGCTGCGGCGATGAAGCAACTGGAAGTCGAACGTTCCACCGAAGCCTATGCGAAGAAGCAGGCCGCCGGAGCGCGACGAAGAGAAAAGGTTCAGACCGAGTACGTCGTTTCGTTTCGCGACTCTGTGTTGGAATTCCTTGCATTTGCACCTGTCTATCAGGCTTTAGCCGAACGCTTAGCGGATGCGATCGCCGCTCATGCCACGCCTGTTGGCAGCGGCACAGTCGCAAGGACTCAGCGCATTCCAATTGAGCAACGAGCAGAAGCCGCAGTCATTGCCTGGATGAGACATCAAACCACGCTTTACGATCAGATGAAGATTCCTCGCATCAAGGGCGAGCGCCGCGAGGTACGCCGACTGCTGGCTCAGCAATCACGTCGTCTGCTCCAACTCTATCGCGAAGGGGCTCCACTGCCATCGACATCTTGCCTTCTGACAAAAGCCCTCGCTCAATCTTAGCTCAACACCGCCGGGGTTAGATCATTCCCTGAATCACAGTAAAGAACGCGGCCAGTGCCGCCGTCGAGTGCCGAGTGCCGAGTGTCGAAAATCGGGTTCGGAGTTCTTCAGACCCCGAAGTGACTTGAAAGAGCACCCGCACGGTCGCATACAATGCCGCCTTGCGGTCTCGGATGTTTTCCTGAGGCTGCGCCAACGCAATTCGGGCGACGGACCCGGCTCCTTCAGGGCAATTTCTGTGCGATGTCCCTATTGTAAACACGACGAAACCAAAGTCATTGACTCGCGAAATAGTCAGGACTTTTCTATTCGTCGCCGTCGCGAGTGCCTCAGCTGCGAGCGTAGGTTTACGACCTACGAAAAGATTGAAGAGTCTCCCGTCCGTGTGATCAAAAAGGATGGCACGCGAGTTCCCTTTGATCGGGAAAAGATCCGCTGGGGAGTGGAGAAAGCCTGCTACAAACGCCCTATCAGTCCTGAACAAATTGATCTGCTCGTTGGCGATGTCGAAGCGGCGATCTACGAAGATGGCGAACGAGAGGTCCCATCTCGTCTGATTGGCGAACTCGTTTTCAGTGCCCTGCGAGATCTTGACAAGGTCGCGTTTGTACGCTTTGCGTCCGTGTATCGTGAGTTCCAGGACGTGCATGACTTCGTGGATGAACTGCAACCCATTCTGGATAATCGTCGGCGAGAGTCGTGACACCCGAAACAACGGAATCTCCACGATCCTCTGCCCCTCGCACGCAGATCAGACGTTTTCAGATTCCTCGGGCTATGGCGATCGGTGGACTTCTGGTCTGCGGAATATGGCTGAACGATAGACTGGGTGGTCGGAGTGCATTCGCCATCTCCACATGCTGCCTGCTGACCTTAATTGCTCATATCGCTGCCCGCTGCCGATTCCACAGAACAGAAGGCATCGCGTTGGCTCTTGCGATCGTCTCTCTGGGAGCCTCGTTACAGGCCGTCAGAGATTCAGCCGAAGATGGACGCGACATCGCTCAGCTAATTGCCACGCGACAGATTGATACGGACTCCGCAGTTCGTCTCACAGGAGTTGTCGCCAATATCCCAGCTTTGGATTCTGTCGTTGATTCTCGGCCATCCGGGTCAAGCGGCTATCGGCAGATTCGAACGCTTTTCCTGCTGCGAGCATCAGGTATTGGCTGTTCTGACGGGCCATTAGCGGTCCGAGGACTTTGCCGTGTCCTGGTTGAAGGCGACGCGACAGCTCTGCTGAGATGGGGCGATCATGTCGAATTGCTGGCAGAACTGGATACCGCTCGACCACCGTTGAACCCCGGTGAGTTTGACTTCCAGCGTCATCTGCAGAGAAGCGGAATCTCGGCCATGTTGTTTGTGAAACACGCGGCCGCCATCCAGATACAAAAGACGACGTGGTGGTCTGCGGAGTCTTTGCTGACCACATTTCGCCAACAGACCGTAGCGGCGATGAAGATCAATCTTTCTCCGAAAAATCGTGCGACGGCCGAGGCTTTACTGTTGGGAAACCGGGGCCATCTGACGCCTGATCTGGAACGAGACTTCATTGCCAGCGGAACGATGCATTTATTGGCCATCTCGGGACTGCATGTCGGGATCCTGTATGTTTTCCTCGTCCGTCTGCTGAACCTGCTGCTCATTCCCAGAACGCGGTCGCTCCTGCTGGCTGGTCTGGTCTGCGTGCTGTACTGCTTCCTGACGGATCTGCGTCCATCCGTCATGCGATCAACTGTTTTCATTGCCCTGCATGTGCTTGGACAGATCTGCGTTCGTGAACTGCGAATCGGCTCACTGATCGGCGTCACGGCGATTGTGCTGCTGATCTTTGACCCCAGTATCGCGTTCGATGTCGGAGCCTGGCTTTCATTCCTCTGCGTCGGTGCGCTGGGATGGGTGGCAGAACGCACGCCGGCTCGTGAAGACCGCGATGCTCCTCCGGAAGCTTTGACATGGCAGGAACGTCTCAGCGAGTTTTACTCTGGATTGCGTACATGGCTTGGCAAGAGCTATCAGCAGATGCTGGCCGTCACGCTGCTGTCTGCTCCGCTGGTGGCAACTCAATTTCACGTCGTGTCGCTAACCGGGATGCTGATCAATCTGCTGCTGATTCCGTTCACGACAGCCACTCTGATCGTCGGTTATGTGTTTGTTGCCGCTGGATTGGCAGTTCCTCCGTTAGCGATTATCCCGGGAACAATATTCGGAATGTGCCTGACTGTTTTGAATGGCGCCGTCAGTTTGTCTGCAGATGTCCGGCTGGGCTTTGTCACTATTCCTGATCTGCCCGCCTGGTTTCTGCCGGTCTACTACTCCCTGTTAACAGCATCCGCGCTGGCCTCCAGATCATCGACTCGGCAGACTTTGCGAGTCATTCTGCTGGCACTGGTCACCCTGCTCTTTCGAAACGTCTGCATCAGCCCCGAATCACCGAATCTGGAATGCACAGTGCTGAGCGTTGGACATGGGAACGCGACTGTTGTGGAAACTCCGGATGGACATGTCCTGTTGTTTGACGCTGGCGCGATGAATCGAGGCGAACGAACGGCCGATCTGATCAGTCGTTTTCTGTGGACGAGAGGACATCGTCAGATTAACGCGATCATTCTCTCGCACCCTGATGCCGATCACTACAACGCGGTCTCCAGTCTGCTCGATCGCATCCCGGTGGGTCAACTCGTCTTGACCAGCGAGTTTGTCCGGTCAGCAGCTCCTGAAGTGCAAGCTGTTCTTGATAATGCGTCGGCCTTAGGCATTCCCTGCAGTATCGCAAAACATGGTGATCGTGTTTCGTTTGCGAACGCGACGATTGACTTTCTACAGGCCAGCTCCGAAGGGGCCGTGAACTACGCCGATAACGCCTCGAGCCTGGTTTCGATCATTAGTTGCTTCGGACACCGGATCTGTTTGCCGGGAGATCTGGAAGGCGCAGGGCAGGATCAGTTGTTGCCGAATCTTCCGACCTGCAGTCTGCTTGTCAGCCCACATCACGGCAGCCCGGCAGCGAATACAAGGCTTCTGGCCAATCAGACCAAACCAGCCTGCGTCGTCGTCAGCGCAAAGGACGAGCGACAAGCGAATGCTCTTCAAAAAAACTACGGACGTGATTCCGTACTGCTGACCAGCGTATCCGGGGCCGTTCGATTTGAAATCACCCCAGTCGGCCACACGACAATTGAAACATTCACTGCGCCTGCAACCGGCAATTTCTGAAACGTAAAGGCCAGCTACTTCCGCCCCAATTCTCTGTCCATCAAACGAACAAGACTGGCCAATGATAAGACCTGCATCTTCTTCATGGCTTTGCCGCGATGTTTTTCAACTGTTTTGGTACTGATACCAAGCTGAATCCCAATCGCTTTATTGGTTGAGCCATCATAAACCATCTGAATGACTTCGCGTTCGCGTTGGGAAAGTCGTTTCAGATAGGTTTCATTCTCCGCCAGAACGGGCGGCAGAGCATGATCAACGGTCTCAGCATCCTGAAGTTGTCGAAAACCTTCTTCGACAGCATCAATCAGTTCACGACGGTCAAAAGGCTTATCCAGAACTGTGACTGCTCCGGACCTCATGGCCGCCACAGCGAGACTTGTTCGAGGAAACGCGGTGACCAGGATCACTCGAAAATCATTTGGTCGAGAAGACAAGTAACGCTGAACATCAAGACCTTCCATCTGCTTCATCACCTGATCGGTGACGACAACCCCCGGCGAAAGGTTTGCAGAGTCTTCAACGAACTGAGAAGCGGACTGGTAGGCATGGACATCGTAGCCAGCATGAACCAGCAACATCTGGATCGTGTCCAGCACAGCCTTGTCATCATCAATGACATAGACGCGTTTTGATCCGCGTGAAGAATTGGGGTTCTCATCAACTGATGACATGGGTGAGTGTTCGTTCGAAGGGAGTCCCATCGACGCCGACCTGATCTGAAAATCAAATTGAGTAACGGACATCTGATTGCTTCAAGCTTCAGGTATTCAACCCGAGGGCAATTACGTACCTCTGATTCGTATTCTTTTCCGCCCAGGATGACAAGCCCTCTTTCATCCATGTGCTACGAATGCGGGGAAACCCTCTGGAGGACAGCTGAATGAGCCCCTAATACGACCAGAACGTTCATTGGTGCCGCAAACCCTGAAACTCCCGTCGATTAAAGAGCCCGATACTGTTGTGAGGGACGGGGAATCCCCATCTATTCTTTGCAATCTGCAAGGAACAACATCCATGTACCTTCGACGTTACCTTGACGCTTCATGAATCGCTGATGTTTCGACAGAACTCGTGTTGAGTTGTTGATGAAAATCGGGAGCATAGGCCTGACATCAACATTGGCCAGGCAGGAAACAGACAATAACCTAAGGTGACTCACGCCAAATCCATTACTGTTGACTTGTCTGGTTTACGGTCCTTCTATTGAAACTTGTGAAATGACATTAAGTCGGGGTCCGAACGAGCTCGGTGAATCGTTCCGCCGCCAGCGCATCACGAGTATCGTAAGCCCATTGCCCCCCAACGGGATTATGCGATTCTTTTGGGTAAATGACTTCTCTGGCAATTTCGGCCGGAGATCCAGTACAGTACGTTAATTGTCGGTTCATGCTGCCCGTTGAAATGCTGCCCGTTGAACCGTGTCTAACGCATCACGCCAAGGATGGCGATCCACCATGCAGTCCAATGCCAATTCAGCCATCAGAAACGCCAAGGCTGAAGAGTTCCGGTGCGAAGAAAAATCCGTCTGGCTGCTGCTTGGAGTTTGCGGTGCGGGAATGCGAGCATTCGCCGAAATGCTGCTGGATGCTGGCCAAACGGTCGTTGGTACGGACACCGACAGCGATGGGCTCTCTCGACTGCAGCCTCTGAAAACTCCGCTCTGCTCCCTGGTCCGATGGCCGACCGAGCTGAATACAGACAAGTACAGCAGCGCAACCGTTGTCCATTCCTTGGCAGTTTCAGCGAATTGTCCACTTCTGATTCAGGCTCGGCAGCTCAACCTGAAGGTGGCTCCACTACCTTTGGCGATGGGTGAGTTCCTGAGGAACAGCCGGCAAATCTGTGTGGCCGGAACCCACGGTAAAACCACAACAACGGGAATGATCTGGTGGATTCTCCAACAGGCGGGACTCAAGCCTGCTGGATATATTGGCGGAGAATTCATGGATTCTCATCGTTCGGGTGCGTTCGGTGCCGGACAAACATCGGTGATCGAAAGCTGTGAATATCGGCAGTCGTTCCTGCAACTGAATCCTCAAACTGCCGTGCTGACAGGCATTGAGCCTGACCACTTCGACTGCTTTGACGTTGATCAGGCCGCAGACGATGCCTTTCAATCATTCATTGAACGCATCCCGGCCGACGGAACCCTGATCGTAAATTCCGACAACTCACGTTCGCACAAACTTGCGAGCACAGCAAAGTGCCGTGTTTTCAGCTTCGGCAGGAACACCGTGTCAGACTGGAATATTCGAAATCTCAGACTGGATTCGGAAGCCCGAACTGCTGTGACCATCGGGCCTCCGTTTCCTGCTCAGGTGTTCGAAATCTTCCATTGCGGCAACTCAATTGCGGAAATTCGACTGCGAGTTCCCGGGCTGCATAACGTCGAGAACGCCACGGCCGCCTTTGTTGCCGCCATGGCGGAAGGTCTGCCGCCAGAAGAAATTGCCCAACATCTCGGATCCTTTTCCGGCATTCGCAGGCGCTTTGAACACCGAGGAACATGGCGCGGAGTTGACCTGGTGGACGATTACGCTCACCATCCCTCTGCCATCAACGCAACACTTCGGACCGCCAGAAGTTGCTTTCCTGGACGGCGGTTGATCGCAATCTTTGAACCCCATCAGGTGTCCAGGACAGAACGCCTGTTCTCAGAATTTACTCAGGCTTTGACGTTTTTCGACGAATGTCTGGTTTTGCCGGTGCTGCCGGCTCGGGAAAACGTCAGTTCTGCCGAGTGTTGTCGGATCTCTGGTCGGCTGGTCCGCCGGATCTCTGAAGCGGGAGGCCGAGCATTCCTGATGGCGAATCTTGACCAGGTGCCGGGAAGATTAGACCATGCGGCTCGACCTGGTGATGTGGTTATCACAATGGGCGCAGGCAGGACAAATCAAATTCATGACGAAATCAATCGAAGACTATTCCGCGATTCTGCAGCTTGAAGAACCGCTTTCGCGCCATACGTGGCTGCGTCTGGGCGGTCCTGCGCAGTACTTTCTGACCCCACGTACGGAGGAAGAACTGCTTTCGGTCGTGCAGACCTGCCGGGCGCAGAAGATCCCGATTCATATCCTCGGAGCTGGATCCAACCTGCTCGTCCGCAATGAAGGAGTACGCGGAGCTGTGATTCGAGTGATAGAACCATTGCTCAGCGAAGTCCGCGTTGAGGGAACTCAAGTGATTGCCGGTGGAGGCACGCTGCTCTCTCATTTGATTACGGAAGCTGTTCGCGCTGGTCTTGGAGGCGTGGAACATCTGGTGGGAATTCCGGGGACCATCGCGGGAGCCATCGTTGGTAACAGCGGCGGTCGAGCTGGTGATATTGGTCAGCTCGCTGCCAGCGTCCAGGTCCTGACACAGGACGGGGAAATTGCGATTCGCAAAGGCGATGAGCTTTCGTTCTCCTATCGCCGCAGCAGCTTTCAGGATCTGCTGGTGCTGTCAGTCACCCTGAGCCTGACAAAAGATGACACCGAAGAACTAAATCGACGCATTCGAAAGAACTGGATCATGAAACGATCCACGCAACCGCTTGCCGATCAGTCGGCCGGCTGCATCTTCCGTAACCCTCGCGGACTCAGTGCCGGCGCGTTGATCGAACAATGCGGCCTGAAGGGAATGTCGGTCGGGAAGGCTCGTATCAGCGATCGACATGCCAACTTTATTGTGACGGAAGCCGGAGCAACCAGTCACGATATCGAACAGCTGATTAGTCGCATTCGAAAGTCCGTCGCTGAAAAGTATGCTGTGGATCTCGAACTGGAAATTAAGGTTTGGTAGTCACAAGACGAGCAATGTTGTGTGAAGCCGCTAACCGGAACGCATCAGCGCCCGGTTAATTCGGCATCCGGACGCTGACGCGATCCGGCTGGCAGGCACGTCTCTCTTCAAGGAAGAAATCATGTCTCAGGCGGAGACCTCAGCCAATCGCCTTCGTATCGTTGTGCTCGCTGGCGGAGATTCAGCCGAGCGAGAGGTCAGCCTTGATAGCGGTCGCAACGTGGTCGACGCTCTGCAGCAACGAGGTCATGACGTCCAGTTGCTGGATCCTGCGAAGTCTCCGTTTTCTTCCATCCCCACTGATACGGATATTGTTCTTCCCATGCTGCATGGGACCGGGGCAGAAGACGGAGTCCTGCAGACTCAGCTTGATCAGCTGGGGATCCCATGGCTGGGCAGCAGTGCCGAAGCGTCGCGGCTGACCTTTAGCAAGATTGCCACTCGTACCACTCTGCAGGCCGCCGGGCTTTTGGTTCCGCCAGGCGTCGCCCTGAATCGGATTTCTTCACCGTCGCTGATTCACGAAGCTGCTCGATGCGTCGGCTACCCATTAGTCGTCAAACCATCAGAACAGGGATCCAGCGTCGGTGTCAGTATTGTTCATCAGGAAAGTCAGCTGGACGATGCTGTTCGAGAAGCAACTCACTGGTGTCCTCGTTTCCTGATTGAACAATTTATCGTCGGCCGCGAAATCACCGTTCCAGTCATCAACGGGGTTGTGTTCCCGGCCATCGAAATTGTCCCGTCCGGAGCCTGGTACGACTATCAGGCGAAGTATCACGACGAGCAGACTCAGTATCGCGTTTCACCACCAGGACTACCGGACAGCCTTAATGAAAGCGTGCTTCGAGCTTGTCGAGTCTGCGATGTCAGCGCGATCAGCCGGACGGATCTTCGAGTTGACGCGTCCGGTCGCTGCTGGATTCTGGAGATCAATACAATCCCGGGCATGACGTCTCACAGCCTCGTCCCGATGTCTGCCAGGGCTCTGGGGATTTCGTTGGGAGAACTCTGCGAACAGACTCTGCTGGAAAAGCTCAATCGGCCAACGGCTGCGGCATGGACTTCCAAAGCCCTGAAGCGAGCGGCGTGAAGCCCGCGACGCGCGACGATCAACGCGGCTCTATGCGTGTCCGTTCTGCGGGCGGCAGCAATCCCTGTTGAGATAAACAGCGGACTAACTCACGGGCCACTGGTCCCGCGGCCTTGCCACCGGAACCGCCATGTTCGAGCACAACGACAAACGCATACTTTGGCTCACCTGCCGGAGCGTATCCGGCAAACCAGGCATGATCCGGCTTTCCCGGCGATGCTTCCGCAGTTCCAGTTTTCCCGGCAATCCTGATCCCGGGCAGGCGAACCGTCTTGAACCCGGTGCCAATCGGCTCCTCAACCACCGCCTCCAGCCCTTCTCGCACAGAGTTCAGAATCTGGTCAGTCAGTCCCGGGATTCGCTGACGGCTGACTCGAAATGGCGAATCATCCAGCTCGCTGGCTTGCCGGGCGACTCCTTCGTCACTGGCCACATGGGGAGTAACCAGCCATCCGCCGTTGGCGACCGCAGACAGAAGTCGAACCATTTGAAGCGGCGTGACTGTGAGTCTCGACTGACCTATCGAAAGTCCAAGTGCTTCACGTTCAAAACGCCGCTGAGCTGCCGCCTGAGTTGCACCCGTCATTTCGGACTCGTTCGGAGGACGACGGGCCGCAGGAACTGTTCCAGCCTTCTCGAATGGCAAATCGATGCCTGATGCTTTGCCGAACTGAAGTCTGCGCGTCCATTCTTCAAGAGGTTGAATCCCCATCCGGCGAGCGGCATCAAAGAAATATACGTTACAGGACTGGGCCATCGCCGTCCGAAGATTGACGTCGCCATGCCCGCGACCATGGAGCCGATAGATGAGACATCGATGCTCGTCAGGGTTTTCCAGATAACCCTGACAGTCAAACATCATGTCCGGCGAGAGTACGTCGGTCTGAAGACCAGCGATCGCCGTTACGATCTTGAATGTTGAGCCGGGCGGCAATGCCATCCCCGTGAATCGTGACACAAACGGCCGCCGCGCATCGCTATTGACCATTTCCCATTGAGATGCCGTGCCCTCTGTGAACATGGAAAGATCAAAACTCGGAGCACTCGCGGCAGCCACAATTCGCCCCGAGTCGACTTCCATTACGACAACACAACCCCCGGTCGGAATAGGTTCCGGTTCCGGCGGGGCCAGTTGATCTTCGGACGGCTCCTCAGACTCGTTTGTGATTTCCGGCGGAGGCAGCAACAGTTCTTTCTCGGCATCACCAAGCGACTCGGCCAGCAACTGTTCCGCGACGTTCTGCACCTCTGTATTCAGAGTCAGAACGACGTCCCGTCCACTCACTGGTCGTCGCACGATTTCGGACGAAATGATACGTTGCCGGCGATCACGGACAATTCTGCGAAGCCCTGAAATCCCGGCAATTCGATGGTCATAAGATTTCTCGACACCAAACCGGCCTGATCGCGTCTGATCAGATCGTCCTTGCTCTGACAATGAGTCATCAGCACTCTGTTCAGCGGCAAAATCTTTCTCGGTGACTTTTGTGCGTGCTCCGACAACATGCGCGGCCAGTTGATTCTGCGGATAGGTTCTCTGCGTCACGGCCACGACACGAACCCCCGGAAACTGCTCGGGATATTCGTTGATCTTTGCGGCCACCTCAGCACCAGTGTTCTCCAGCACAACGTGCCAGGTCTCCTCCTCGCGAACAACGATCCGATCGATCTCTTCTCGTTGTGGTGGCGTTGTCAAAGCTACGCGCATCGAAGATGCCCACTGCATGAGCAGTCCAGGGGTATTATCTTCATCTGACTCCTCGTCTGCCTCCGCGTCGACATCAACACCGCTGATCTTCTGATTGACCGCATCGCTGACCTTTCGAACTCGCAGCTCGATTTTTTTACAACGCTGACGAAGATCTTCCTGCGACATTCCGGTGACTTCAGAAACTGCCACAAACATCACTTCCTGCGATTCCTGAATGTCCCGTTCCGCCTTTGCGACAAGATCGGCGTTCTTTCGCTCTTCACGACTCAAGACCTGACGAACCTGCTGCCTCAGCCAGTTATGATCCGCTTCGGCCTGCAGCCAGCGATAATGCATTTGGATTGAGTATTGTTCCACGTCAGCCGCGAGCACCAGTGCATCGGCAAGAATCCGCCCATCTCGCGCGGGGATGGCTTCTTCTTCGACAGTCGTTACACCCAACGAGTCAAGATAGTCGTCAGGTAACTGAGTCTGAACCCAGGCGACTCGTCCTATCACAATCATCGCGGCCAGCGAAAACACGCTTCCCAATAACCACAGACGTACCCGGCTCCCCGGCGCGATGAATTCGTCGTGCTCGTCGCCTGGGGAAAAGACCGGGTGGTGGGGCGTGTTGTACATGGTTTTTTACCCCTGTGAGAACACTCGCCGCATTCCAAATTCATCGGCCATGCGAATAATAAGCGTCATCACCGCGCTGACGGGCAAAGCTATCACCAGAACCATTTTGAGGTTCTCAAGTACCGTTGAAGCCTGAGCCGACAGACTCAACCATTGCTCCGTCGACAAAGAGCCCAGCGACTGAAGAATCACAGCAGCCAGAGTCAACAGTGGCAACTGAAGGGGAACGGGAACGCGAAACCAACTTCGTCCGGTTGAGTATTCATCGGATCGTGTGGTTGGTGCCAGGCAGATAACGGCCAGCATCGGCACCAGCATTGGACACAACGGAAGAAACGAAGGACGAGCAATCCAGTCGAGCAACAGCATCGTTCCTGACAACATCAAACCCGTTGTCGAACGGAGCCAGAACAGACAACCACAAATGACCGGCAACAACAATGAGCCATGTGGCAGATGGCTCGGATTAGCGAGTTCGACAGCCAGTGTGACCCAGATCACGCATCCGCAAAGAAACAATCCTTTCATGGCGTTCGTCTCCTCTCAGACGCAGGCTTCGGATCCTTTTCTGTAATCGCTCGTTCCAGCCCCAATCGCAGAATGCCGACGGACTCCAGGTCATTCAAAGACGCTGCTGGCTGAACTCGAACGTCCCACTGTCCGCCAGCCAGAAACTCCGCGCGAGTCACACGGCCAAAGTAAAGCTGAGGTCCCTTGACGCCATTCACTTCGGCCGAAATCACTTCATCGCCAACCGCTACGGCTTCCGTATGCGGAATCCCCGTTACGCGGCATTCTTCTTCGCCGGTTCCTTCCAGAGTTCCCGTCACTCCGAAGTGCAGACCATCCGGAGTGCGTCGCAGCAACGTGACCTGCGCTTTGAACCCGTCCGCATTTACCGGCTGAACCAGACTCACCCATCGTGCGGCTTTGTCGATTCGACCCACAACAATGGCTCCCGTGAGTACCCGATCTCCGGAATTAACAGAATGGTCCGTGCCCGCATCGACCAGAATTCCGTGCCCCGAAATGACAAGTTCTGATCGAGTAATTCCAGCGGATTTGCCAGCGTCGACGATCAACTCACGCAGCGAATTCGGCATTCCTCCGGTGCTGATGACCGACGCCTCAATCAACCGGAACTGTGCAAGCGACGACAGCGGCTCGATCATCTGAACGAGCGCTGAAGCCGTCTTTTCTCGCTTCAGATCTCGCCGCAGACGAGCATTCTCGATCATCAGTTTTCGCAGCAGCAGTTCATTCTTCTTTAGCTGCTCATCGTGAAGCGATTGGCCGCTGGATACTTCTGCCTGCGGACTCATTTTCTCGCGAGCCGTGATGGCCACCACGATCAGTCGCCCGGGACTCAGCGCGTCGTGGAGCATGGGCCGAAATGGATTCAGCAATCCTGTCCGATCAGCCACAGCAACCACAAGCGACAGGAAAAACATTCCCGTCGCCCCCAGCCACATTCTCTGACGTATCTGATCTGCTCGCATGAGGTGTCGTCCGAACTAGTGCTCTGTCAAGGCTCAATTTTCGGGTACGACGGACTTCCAGTCCGTCGACAAAGGTTACCGCCGACGGACTGGAAGTCCGTCGTACAAATACAATTCAACCCCAACTTTAAAGGTTGACAGAGCACTAGATCTGCCGCATTCCGTCATCAAGCCCGCTCTTCCATCGATCCAGATGGTCGAGACAAATCATGACGCCGCGAGTCACAGCCGTTCGTGGTGAATCGGCGACTCTCACGGGGATACCCAGATGTTGCGAGAGATACCGATCGATCCCGCGCAGCAACGAGCCGCCACCAGCCAGAATAAGCCCGGTATCCGCCAGATCTGCAATCAGTTCGGGCTGACATTTTTCAATGGTCCGGCGGATACTATCCACGATCTCTTCCAGTGGTTCGTACAACGCTTCTCGAACTTCTTCACTGGTCACCAGCGCCTTGCGCGGAATACCGCTGGCGGTATCAAGTCCGCTGACTTCATGAGTCAGCTCATGATCCAGAGGAGCAGCACTGCCGATGGCAATCTTGAGTTGCTCGGCTGTTTGCTCGCCAATTCGCAACGAGTATCGCCGTCGCAGATATTTGACGATTGCTTCGTCCATCGTTTCGCCGGCCGT
>CAMAXD010000081.1 GCA_945861975.1 Candidatus Kuenenia stuttgartensis
CTCCGCGTTCTGATACCCGAACGGATATTCCGTGCGCGTCCACGATTGAGGCTGACTTCGAAAGGTATTCCGCGGAGGCTAAGAAAAGGGGTCAGGAACCAATAGCCAGATGGCCCGAAGGGTGCTACGCACTATTGGTTCCTGACCCCTTTTCTGAGCACATCGTGCGGAGAATAGTATTGGCCAGCATCCGACTGGTCGAGGGTGTGACAGAAATAGCCCATAGCTGGTTTTGAAGTGCTGGCTCTGAAGAATGACTCACGATGCTTGTGAACAACCTGTTTCCCGTTCTGTTGGCTGAATTTAATATATTGGCTCAGGCCGCCGCTGCCCCGGAGGAAATAACTCCAGGGGCCACCATGGCAGGGTTCCTCGTGCTGGGCATCATGGCGTCCAGTGTCTGGATGATCGTCGTCTGGGTCCGAAGAAGGAATCTTACTGGACACGCTCTCCCGGCCGCTCGCCGAGGCATTTTGCGAGTGCCACCGGTTCTGACATTTGTCGGAATCGGGTTGTCGCTGCTGATGTTTCTCCTGATGACAATGGTCTCACTTCAGGAAAAGCCCGGAGCCAAAGTTGCCACCAAGCCTGGGACCAACCCTGTTGCCGCCAGCTCTGCCGAGACGTCATCATCAACAGCAGAAACATCAACAGCAGAAACATCACCGACTGCCGAAGAATCAGCAGCGCCAGAGGTAACGGCTACAGAGACAACATCAGCCGAGACAACATCTTCAGAGGCGACCCCCCCCTCCGAAACATCGGAAAAGAAGAAATCCGCAGCTTCTCAGATGTCGCCGGAAGACATGCAGAGCGCACTGATTCAGACCGTTGTCATGGATGCTGTTTTGTTCCTCGTCTTCGGGGTCGTTGTCTTTGTGGCTCGACTACAGGGCCGAGCACGCCTGTGCGAGTCCGCAGCTCTGTTGCCCTCGCCGCAGACTCAAGCTTACCAGGCGGCGATGTATTCGCCGGCGAATTTCTGGCCTGATCTGGATGATGCTTCCGCTGCACCAATGCCCGGCTACCCGTTGCCTGTCGAACGCTCCGTCATACCGTCGGGAGCCAGTTCAGTTCCTTCCAACAGAGATGCATCAGAATCTCCATGGGTTGCTCCTCAGGCCGAGAGCAATATCAGTTCAGCCGCGGAAATGATTTCACCAGGCGAAACAGCGGGTGAAGTCGATGAACCATTCTGCTTTCTTACGGAGTTGCGATACTCTGCAGAAGTCTTCCTCGCGGCGTACGTTCCCACGGCGATGCTGCGAGTGCTGGTTGTCGCGTTGACAGCAGGGCTGACCGGGGAAGTTCCGGATCAGCACCCGTTTCTCGAGATGATGGAGTCCGACGTAGGAATAGCAGTGCTGGGTCTGATCGCGCTGACAGCCGTTGTGCTTGCTCCCGTCGTGGAAGAATTACAGTTCCGAGTCGTCATTCTCGGTGGCATCGCTCAACTGGGCAGGCCGTGGCTGGCCCTGGGAGTTTCGTCCGTTCTGTTTGCTTTTGCACATGGCTTCCCGGATTCACTCGCGCTGCTGCCACTGGCGTTTGCACTTGGCTACGCCTATCTCCGGCGGCGAAGCTACATCACGGTAATGCTGGTGCATTTCCTGTTTAACGCCTTCAACATGGTGCTGGCTTTTGCGTCCATGTTTTGAAAGCCGCCGGTGGGCAAACTGTCAGCGAGTCCCGTCGACGGGATCTCATCAATTTACAACGACACACCCAATTCCCGCAGTGCGGTAAGCAGCAGCGGTGTGGTTGTATAGATGCTGGCATTGATGGCGAACGATGCGCCTTTGAGGATGTAGGCTTCAATATCGTCCGTGTAAAAGCATTCGGACGGTTCACATTGTGCCTTCGAGAGGGCGACTTCGAAAATCCGATCTTCCGGCTTCAGGGCGCGCGCTTCGAATGATGTCACTCGGTCGTCCATCAACCGCAGCACATCGAAATGGCGTTCAATGAATCGAACATGAGTGATGCTCGTATTCGACAACAGCACCAGCCGAATCCCCGCGTTCTTCAACCCGTGAAGGACAGGAATAATGGAATCGTTCAGCCAGAAGATATCGGCTGCGGCGTGGCGGAGCTGGTCGATATCGATCTTTCGTGCGGTGGCTTCACAGAATTCGGCATGAAACTCTTCTTCCGAGATATCGCCGCGTTCGAGCTTCCACTGGCGGCCCTCTTCAAGAAGAAAAGTCTTTGTCTGAGGAAAACTCCAGCCGCATAGCTCGGCGATATTCTGACACATCCGTTCGTGCGAAAAAAACACGAGCACATTGCCCATGTCGAAGAAGCAGGTTTTGATTGTCATTGACGTTACAGCCGAAGTCAGGAAATAAAATCAGGCATGACGCGGAAAGACATCATGCCTGTTTGAGATCAGCAGATTGAAAGTGGGACTGCCGCCTATCCTCGGCGAGGAGTTCGGCTGCCGCCACCATCGCGTCCACCGCGACCACGACTCTCTGTTCGGCGAGCATGGTCTTCTGTCGGAGTTCTCAGCGACAGGGCACCAATCGCTTCTTCCCAGGTCGGAATATCTGCGAACTCCGGAGCAACTCGAGGTGGTCGCAAGTCACGGCGGTCTCTCGACTGCTCAGAGACGTCACTGCGATCCCGTGGAGCAGGGCGACGTGCAGGACGTTCGGCCCCCGCTGATTCACGAGGAGCACGCTCAGCACGTTCTTCTCGCGGCGCACGTTCCTCACGGGGCGCACGTTCTTCTCGCGGTGCACGTTCTTCACGGGGAGGGCGTTCTTCGCGTTGAGCACGGGTGTCGCGAGGCTCTCGGTCTTGAGCGGGTCGTGATTCTTCACGCCCACGTCCGCGGCCAGGGCTTCGATCACGTCCGCGGTCGTTTCGTGGTGCAACGACGACTTCCGGCTCGTCACTGAATTCAGTCAGCTCAGCATCGGAATCCCGATCGTCGTTTTCGAAATCATCATCGTCACGTTCTGCCCGACGGGCAGGCGGAGCAGGTCGCTCGCTGCGTGGAGCTTCTTCGTGAGGACCGTTGGGGCCTCGGCCGCGTCCTCGACCTCGTCCCCGACGTCCACGACCGCGTGGTCGGTCGTCTGATTCTTCAGTGGCAGCAACTTCGGAGTCTTCATCGTCGGCTTCTGCGAGGGGTTCAGGTCTGCGGGCAGGTGGCGAAGGAGGTTCTTCCTTCATACGACGCTGAGCCTTCACGCTGCCGGCGGAAATGCTGACGATATCTTCCTGATCCTCATCGAAGAGGATTTCGCTGAGATCATCATCATCGTCACTGCCTGAGCCGGAATCCGTAGATTCGGCCGATTCCATTGTTTCACCGGATTCATCTCGACGACGACGCCCGCGTCCTCGGCCACCACGACGTCGTCCTCGACGCTTCTTCTTCGGCTGACCATCAGCATCAGTGTCTTCTTCAAGATCTGCTTCGGCATCGAGCCCCGGAGCAGTCTCGACAAGATCATCTTCCTCTTCGTCTCCGAAGTCGTCATCGTCTTGTGATGACTTCAGAGCAGGAGCTGGCTGCTTCTTCGCTGCCGCTTTGTCGTCCCAAACCCACTCATCGAGTTCCTGCCAGTATGAATCGTCATTGCCGCCGCCCGGTGCCGAAGCTGCCGGAGTTTCTTTACGTTCTGGCCGTTCCGGGCGAGGTCCTCGTTCCGGACGGGCATCGCTGCGAACATCGCGTCGTTCATCACTGCGAGCTGGTGCGCGGTTGTCCTGTCGCTGAGGTCGGCCTTCATTGCGATCACGGCGTCCATCGGAGCGGCTTTCTTCAGCACGCGGGGGCGCCGGACGCGGATCAGGGCGTCGTTGTGGAGCTGGCTGTTCACGATGCTGACGAGGGGCTTCAGCTCGGGTGTCGCGAGCTGTTACAGGCTTACGGCGAGCAGGAGGGCCATCAATTTCAGCTCCGAAGTCATCACTTTCTTCTTCCTCTTCTTCCTCATCGTCATCGTCATCGTCGAACTCGTCATCGTCTTCTTCCTCTTCTTCCTCTTCTTCGTCGAGGTCGTCGTCGTCATCATCGTCTTCGTCCTCTTCCTCACCGAAGTCGAAGTTTTCATCGTCGTCTTCAGTGACGCTCACGACATCCTCTACTTCGTCGTCCTCTTCGTCGTCAGAGAACACAATCAGGTCGTCGAGATCATCTTCCGCGACTCTGGAAGAGGCTGATGTTGCGGAACGGTGGTCCTGAGCCATTGGGCCGGAATTCGTGGATTCATAGGAGTCCGGCATAACCTGGCTGAGGAGAGATGCAGCCGGCTTTTTAACATCATCGTAGTCGTCAAACAGAACCTCACCACCCACGTCTGCGGGACTCATGTTGAGCCCGAAGAAGGATTCTGCGAGGTAGCGGGCGGCTTCATCAGCCTTTTTTTTGTGTGGGTCTTCACTGGGACCTGTCATGTCATCCGTCTTTCAGGTTTTGGTTTCAGCCCGCGATTTGCCGGCGAAACGGTTTTGGGCCGCACTGGGAAAATTTTTGATTGGCGTCCGGATTCGATGCCTCCAACGACCCGGGAACCCCTTTTTCGATGGGGCGGCAGCAATTCATCGCGAAGGCTACCCCGGCAAATCGTTGAATGCAATTGGGTCTAACGAGGCGACGACGATGTTTCCCTGCTTTGCCCCGAAACGTCCGTGTGTGGCAAATAATCCCTGGTTATCAGGGCTTCAATCGACGATCGGACGGTCCTGACACTGGCAAAACAGGCTCCAGGACCTAAAGATACGAAATACAGCCGACAGCCTCTGCCGGTTGAAACTGCTCTGTTTTCCTGCCTCCTTTGCTGTTTCGGAGTTGCCGTGACTCGGTCGGCCCTTACTGCTTTCAGATCCCGATGGTCGTCTGCCGCTGCTTCAAGCGTCGCACCCATGCTGATTTCTCTGGCCGCGTCGCTGATATCGATCGGATCTTCCCAGGGACTGCAGGCCGAAGACTGGCCGTGGTTTCTGGGACCTCGACACACTGGGGAGTCATCTGAAACCCAGTTGAATCTCGATTGGTCCAAAGCAGAACCGCCGACGGTCTGGAAACAACCGGTCGGGACGGGTTACAGCGCGCCGTCAGTGCTGGGAGAAAAACTGGTTGTTCATCATCGAATGGGAGATGAAGAAATCATCTCCTGCCGCTCCGTAACCGACGGGGCCGAGATCTGGAAGTACGCGTACCCATCCACTTTCCAGGATCCGTATGGTTACAACAATGGACCACGGTGTTCGCCCGTCTTGACAACGGACCGCTGCTACGCCCTTGGTGCGGAAGGCATGCTGGTCTGTGTCACGATGGCGGACGGCAAGTTAATCTGGGAGAAGGACCTGCGAAAAGAGTTCAGTCTGCCGGAATGGTTCTTCGGTGTGGGCTGCTCGCCGATCCTTGATGGGAACCGTCTGATCGTGCTCGTTGGCGGACAACCGAATTCCGGCGTTGTCGCGTTTGATGTGGCCGATGGCAAAGTGCTGTGGCAGGCGGTTGGCAAGAACACCTGGGACGGAACACAGACTGATGAAGGAGATACCTACAAGTGGCTTGGCGACGAAATGGTTGTCAGCTATTCGTCACCAGTCATCGCTGAGATTCATGGGAAACGACATCTCCTCTGTCTGGTGCGACAGGGGCTTGTGTCACTGGATCCGGAAACCGGCGAACAGAATTTCTCTTACTGGTTCCGTGCTCGAGTTCACGAATCCGTGAATGCTGCCCGCCCGCTGGTGATCGATGATCAGATTTTTCTGTCAGCCGCTTATCAGGTGGGATCGGCTCTGCTGAAAGTGGGAGCCGACGGAAAGTCTTACACCGAAGTGTGGCGAGACAAAAAGAATCTGCTGACTCACTGGTCCACTCCGATTTACGTGGACGGCTGCATTTACGGATTCAGCGGCCGGCATGAGAACGAAGGGGAATTACGCTGCATTCAGTTGTCGGATGGCAAAGTGCTGTGGTCATCGACGGGCTTCAACGGGGACTTATCTGATCTGGCTCGTGATCGTACCACGGGAAATATCGTGGAAGCGAAGACAGGAAAAGTGATCCCGTATCCATTTTTTGGACGAGGCTCCAAGATCAGAGCCGGCGATAAGTTTATTGTGCTGGGCGAGCGAGGCACGATCTCGGTCGTGGATGTTGACAAAGAGAAGTTTGTGGAACGCGGCCGATTCTTTCTCAGCGAAATCGACTATCCCGCCTGGGCTGCTCCCGTGTTGTCGAACGGGCAGATGTATCTGCGCAGTGAAAAGTGGCTGGTGAGAATTGATCTGTCAAAAAGATAGGCGCATCGGCGTGCTGAAGGCCAGTCGGAACACGATTCAGCACGGGGTATTTGGTGGTTTGGTCGAGGATTGGTTCCCGGAAACGATTGGGCAGTACCGGTTTGGAGTTCAACTCAAACAGACAAGGCAGCCAATATCCGTCGGCGGTTCTTTAAGGGTCGCCAGTGACGATGATGCGGAACTCAGTCCACCTGAAGTCGTTTGAGGGATCGAACGAAGTCAACTTCCGCACGTGCAATATCGCCAAAGATCTCCTGAAAGTCAGGCAGACGCTCCTTCGCTGAATAGACATGGAGCGAATTTCTGTCAGAGATCTTCTTCAGATGCTTTGCAAACTTCCCGGCACGGGCGGGGTTCTAGGTGATGAAGTAGGTGATGCTCCATGCAAATCTGTAAGCATCCAGAGTCTGGCCACCGAACGAATCGTCGGAAGCGATCATTTTTGCAAGGTCTCCCGGTTTTCGGCGTTGGGAGTATTCCCCCTGAAACCAGGAGAGGCGTTCATTGTTGATCTTGTCTTTCCCGGCTTTTCCTCGCGAGCGATCCGGGTGGCTCAAGAACTTCGTGCTGAAGAACGGGTCGAACATCTTTACAAAGATCGCGTCATCCATACCGACCCCATTATCACGAACCTGCAGTTGCACGAACACCGCGTCTGGTTCCGAGAAACGGACCACGCCGTCGCAGAGATCACCAGCTAGGATGAGCCACGGAAGTGGAGATCGTACAAAGCCCGTTTGGCCATTGAGTGATTCCGATGCGTTCAGCACCACGTTCACATCAGCGAACGACAAGGTCGCGTCAAGTCGCCAGGGAATGGACTGCCAACGGCAATACTGTCTCGACGAGAATAGAGGGCGTGCGAGCCCATGTTGAATCCCGCGAGCGATTTCAGCTGAACCCAGACCCCGGTTGCTTCAATGCGAGTGCCGTTGACGATCTCTTCCATTTTCCCAATTGTCACTAAAGACGGGTGTTCCCGTCGGAAGGCGAGATTGTTCCCACTGCACTCTCAAGGACTACTGAAGACGCAGAAGCCCCGGAATTCGCGCGGATACAAATAATACGGAAGTCGAATTCGTCGGACTTCGTCTCACAGGAGTTTGTGACTACGATGCGGCAAACCGTCTTTCCAGAACGTGACCGGAAACACCAGAAATTATGAGTGAGTGCTCTTCAACTTTGCCGGGGATGATGCTTTGCGTCAAGCAGCACCAAGCGAAAATTGTGGCCGTGCGGGCGATGGCTCAGGATACCTGGGCCGTGAAAGTTCACGCGCCGGAACTGGCTTCCGCGATTACTCCTGGCCAGTTCTTTATGATACGGCCAGCCACAGGCAGTGATCCTTTGCTGGGCCGACCGTTTGCTCTGTATGATATTGTGCGAGACTCCGCCGGCCAGCCGAGTGGTGTGGAGTTTGGGTTCGTCAAGGTCGGCAAGATGACCACTTTGATGAGTCAGTGGTCTGAAGGTGAAGAAGTCAGCATCTGGGGGCCGCTCGGCAACGGCTTTCCTGTTCCGGAATGTCGCCACCTGATCTGCGTCGCAGGAGGAATCGGGCAGACGCCGTTTCTAGGTGTTATTCGAGAAGCATTGGGGCTGGAATCTTATGGAATTTCGCCAAGATCGATCACGACGCGGCCTCAACAGGTTTCCTTGTGCTACGGAGTAAGATCCGCTCGTTATCTCGCGGGGCTTGAGGAGTTCACAATTCCGGGGCTCGATCTGCAGATAGCGACAGATGACGGAACCACCGGCCATCATGGCTATGTCACGCAATTGCTGCAGGCGAAGTTGGCTCAGAATTCGGAAGGTGTTCACGTTTACTGCTGTGGCCCGGAACCCATGATGAAGGCTGTGGCTGAGATCTGTAAAGCGGCGGCTGTTCCGTGCTGGCTTTCTCTGGAAACGCCGATGGCCTGTGGCTTCGGGGCCTGCTTTAGTTGTGTGACAAAAGTTGTCGAGCCGGATGGCTCGTGGGATTATCGCCGGACTTGCGTTGAAGGTCCTGTCTTCAGAGCCGAACAGCTGGTTCTTTAATGCATCATGGACACCGGAAAAGTCGATTTCATAAGCTCTTGATGAATTGAAAGTGTGATACATGCCTCGGATTAAGGCGTTTCGGGCGTTGCGTCCTGTAGAAGAACTGGCGGCCAAGGTGGCCTCTGTTCCGTACGATGTTGTGAATCGCGATGAAGCCGCGGCTCTGGCGGATGGCAACCACCTGAGTTTTCTGCACGTCGTTCGACCGGACATTGACTTCCCTCCGCAGAAGAATCCGTATGACGCTGAGGTCTACGAAAAGGCTCGAGCGAATTTCCAGAAGCTGATCAGCGATGGAGTCCTGAAGCAGGATGGCAATGATCATGTCTTTGCGTATCGCCAGATCATGAACGGTCATTCTCAGACCGGGATTGTCTGCTGCTGCCATATCGATGATTACGAGAACAACCTCATCCTGAAGCACGAGAAGACTCGCAAAAGCAAAGAGGACGATCGCACTCACCATGTGCTCGCCCTGAATGCGAATGCCGGGCCCGTGTTTCTGACCTACCGAGGCATGGACGAAATCAACGCGAAGGTCGCCGAAGTGACGGCCGGAGCTCCACTCTATGACTTCACCGCTGTCGATGGTGTTCGACATACGGTCTGGAAGATTGAAGACTCACAGCCATTTGCGTCGGCGCTTTCCGCTGTGCCGGTTTTCTATATCGCCGATGGTCATCATCGCGCGGCCAGCGCGTGGCGAGCGGGAAAGGAACTGCGACGTCGGCTGCCTGACGGTGGCACAGGAAATGAAGAATGTAACTGGTTCCTGTCGGTGCTGTTTCCTTCAGATCAGTTGCGAATTCTCGCTTACAACCGGATTTTGAAAGATACACACGGGCTGACGATTCCCAATCTGCTGGAGAAACTGGATGCACTTGGTGATCTGCAACGCACTGACGACCCAGTGCCTGATGCACCGGGATCATTCTGTTTTCTGATCGATCATGTGTGGTGGAAGCTTACGATTGCTCCGGATCCGTTGTACGTCAAAGATCCGATCAAGTCGCTGGATGTTTCGATTCTGGAACGTCTGGTACTGCATTCGATCTTCGGAATCGAAGATGTCCGAACAGACTCACGAATCGATTTCGTGGGCGGTATTCGAGGCACCGCAGAACTGGAAAAACTTTGCATCGGCGGAGACTGGGCGGTTGCGATTTCGATGTACCCGACAACACTGGATCAGTTGATGGCTGTCTCCGATGCCGGTGAAATTATGCCTCCCAAGAGTACCTGGTTCGAACCCAAACTGCGCAGCGGATTGTTGGTTCATACTTTGGAATAGCCGAACGGCCTCGTGCGAATAACTTTTTCCGTTTACCGCCCAGCCGCAGGCGCCGGCTCATACGAAAGCCGGCGCCTGCGGCTGGGCGGTAAACGATTAATCAACGGCCTCATGCGAGTTGCCATTCAACAATAAATTCCTCAACCCGCCTGCGTTCGGCACACTACTATGACAGGATCAACAGACCTCGTGTGTGCTCTGGTGTTGATCTGCCTGGTCAGCACAACAGGTTACTCCGACGAGCAGCCAGAAGTTTTGCCGGCTGATGCCGAGACACATCGAAGCGACCTTTTGTCCGGTCTATTGATGGGCCTTGAGGGAACTCGACGTTTTGATCATTCTCCACCGAGGCTTACATGCTTCTGAAAGATTCAAACAACGAATCAGTTCGTGAGCAGGCACAGCGGCAGGCCTTGATTTTTCAGGATCCTCAGGCGATTCAGCAGTTGCGGCAGTTAGCAGGCGACCCCGCGGCAGACAAATCTGTTCGGCAGCGTGCGATCAAAGCCCTGGCAGGCAGCCGAATCGCAGGCTTTGACGATCAGCTCATCGAATTAACGGCAGATGAACATGTCCGAATAGAAGCTCTGGCGGGGCTGGCCGAGTATGACCATCCAGCGACGGTGAAGACCGTGCTGCATGTTTACTCTTCGGCCAACGCAGCAGCTCGGCAGGCGGCTCTGCAAACGCTGGCGTCTCGCGCCTCATGGGCTAAATCGCTGATGGCCGCGATGGAGTCTGGCGAGATTGCTCGCACCGAGATCACCGCATTTACCGCGCGGCAGATTCATAGTCTTGGGGACAAACAGCTGTCGCAGGATGTCGAAAGACTGTGGGGGCCGATTCGAGAAACTCCGAAGGATCGAGCAAGACTCATCACCAACTACAAGCCGCAACTTACCGCCGCGTTGATTCAAAGCAGCAATCGAATGAATGGGCGAGCGCTGTTTCAAAAGAGCTGTGCAAACTGTCATCGGGTGTTCGACTCGGGAACATTGATCGGCCCCGATCTGACTGGCGCGCAACGAACAAATGTGGACTATCTGCTGCAGAATCTGCTCGATCCGAGCGCTTCGATTTCGAAGGACTATCAGATGCAGATCGTGGCCACGACGAATGGTCGCGTGATCACGGGTCTGCTGGTCGAAGAATCAGACAATGCGATCGCAGTTCAGACATCGACAGAGAAAGTCATCGTGCCTCGAAATGAAATTGAGGAACAGAAGATCTCCGACGTGTCCATGATGCCGGAAGGGAGTTTGCAGAAGATGACTCACGACGAAGTTCGCGATCTGTTCGCCTACCTGATGGGATCTGAACAGGTCGTTATTCCCTGATGATTGATACCGTGAGCGGTTCGGCGCTATTCGCCGGCAAAATAGGCACTGTTGTCGTCCACTTGGCATTAAGAAGGCTCTCAGATGAAAACAGCTTTGCACTCAATTAGTTACTCCGGCTCCTGGGGACAGGCGAAATTGCCTCTGGAAGAGATTGTCCAACGAGCGTCAACGCTGGGGTATGACGGGATTATGTTGGCAGGGAAGCGACCGCATGCTTCGTTGCTGGACATGACACCAGAGGTAAGAAGTGAACTTCGAAGTCGAATGACTGACGCGAAGATAGAGATGTCCTGTCTGGCCGGATACACAAACTTTACCGCTGACGCAGAGCATGCGGAAGTGCCTCATCGCGAGATGCAGATTCACTATGTGACGGAGTTGAGTCGTCTGGCTGTTGACCTTGGCGGAACGATCGTGCGCATCTTTACCGGCTATGAGCATCCGTTGCTGCCCTATTCAAAAGCGTGGGACTTGACCGTGAGCGCGGTTAAGGAATGTGCTCGTCGGGCCGCTGATGTCGGGGCGGTCATTGCGGTGCAGAACCACCACGATCTGGCGGCGCACTCGGATGCGTTTTTGATGTTTCTGAAGGCTGTAGATGAATCGAATTGCCGAGCGGCGTTCGATGCCTGGTCACCGGCTCTGCAGAGTGACGACTATCTGACGGCGGCAAAAAAGCTGGCACCTCTGACGGTTCATACAACGATAGCCGATTATGTCCGAGTGCCCCGATTTCGTTACCAGCCAGAACTTGTCAACTATCGCCGCGACGAGGACTACATCCAGGCGGTGCCGATGGGAGAGGGTTTTCTCGACTATCGAGGTTTTCTGAAGGCTTTATGTGATCACGGTTTCGATGGCTGTGTGGCCTATGAAATGTGTTCACCGCTCCGCGATGGGAACAGCCTCGAGGTGCTGGATCAGTACGCGCGGACGTTTGTGGAGTTTATGAAGCAGACCGCAGCAGGCTAACTTGACGTCAAGGACTGGCGAAAGAGGAGGGGGTCTTCGCTAAGGCTTTCCAATCGCAAACAGATGTTGCTCTCCCCTGATATAAATTCGCCCGTTTGCAATGGCGGGGGAGGACCAGGTGTATTCTCCCAGTTCATTTCGAGACACGACGTTGAGTTTGTCACCCGGACTGACGACTGACGTGATACCATCATCGGCGGTGAAGTAGACCAGGCCGTTGGCCGTCAGCAGTGACGCGCTGTAGTGCTTGCCGAGGCGATCCTGCCAGAGACGTTTTCCGGTCGCTGTTTCAAAACAATTGACCGTGCCTCGATCGTCAGCGACGAACAAATAAGGGCCTGTCAGCACGGGTGACGGAACATAGCATTTGGCTTCGTCTGATTGCCATCGCACATGGGATGTCGTCACGTCGCCGGATCCATCCGGACGGATGGCCATGACATGATGCGTCGGGTAGCCGGCCGTCAGATAAAAGCCGTGTTCGTCGGCAACCATAGACGAAACAAATTGCTCCGTGGGTCCTTCAATCGTCCAGACTTCCTGCCCGGTTCGCGGATCGAGGCTCACCACCTGTTTGCTGCCGGACATCACCATTTGAGTCCGGCCCGCGATTTCGCGAATGATGGGGGTGCAGTAACTGCGAATCTTGTGTTCTCGTGGTGTCTTCCAGACCGTTTTGCCGTTTGAGCGATCCAGTGCAACGACATACGAGTCTCCATCATGATCACCGTTGACGATCAGCAGGTCTTCGAAAATCACCGGAGAGCTGCAGAATCCATGAGCGCTGATGAAGTCACCGATGGTGACATGCCAGAGTTCATTACCACTGAAATCAAAAGCGGCCACGAGGATTTGACCTGGGGTGACGTTTCGTTCGCTACCGACATTGGGTGCCGGAACTTCATGGCCGTCAACGGTCAAAAACGAAACATAGACCGTCTTGCCATCAGTAGCAGGAGTTCCGGAAGCGTAGCTGTTCAGTTGGTGTTTGGTTTCCAGCTTTGATTTGGCCACTCTCTTTTGCCACAGCATCTCGCCGTTAGCCTGATCGAGGCATGTCAGCATTCTTTCGCCTGTGGCTTCGTCGCAGCTGCTCAGAAAGATGCGATCATTCCAGATGACCGGTGATGCGTGACCGGTTCCTTGCAGTTTCGACTTCCAGACAATGTTCTCCCCGGTTTTTCCATCCCAGACGGTTGGCACATCGGTCTCAACGGACGTCCCGTCACCGCGAGGGCCTCGCCAGCATGGCCAGTTTTCTGCCATGGCGGCGGAAAAAGGCAGCTGACTGATCAAAATCAGCAGGAGCAAGCGAAGACCGCCGGCCCTCGGATGGGCAGGGCGGCGACAGGCCGCATTCGCCTCAGCGGGGTGCTGCTCAGCTATTTCCGGGAAGACACGCGGGACTTTCGAGGTCATCGCCAGGCCGCTTTCTGTGGCTGAATTCTGAGGCGGGTTGTGCATGCCAGGCACTTTTCGCTTAGTTTAGAGTTCGCTGAGGGTGACCGGTAGTGGCTACAGAGTCCGGAATCGTTCCGGATCTTCAGAAACCCGGTTCTCCCTGAGGGTTTGGGGGCAGTCGCAATCGCGAGTGGTTGAAGCGGTTTCGATGTTGTGTTACCGTTTAGGTTGTCGTGAAAGATGGTCCCAGACGTCCACAAGGTTCAGGAAAAACGAAGAACAGCAATGCACAAAGTTACCCTTTTGCCAGGTGATGGTGTTGGTCCGGAGATCGCTGAAGCAACACGAAAGTGCGTTGAAGCCACCGGAGTAAAGATTCAGTGGGACGTGCAGGAATGCGGCATCGAAGTGATTGAAGCCAAGGGCGGCGTGCCAGCCAGCGTTCTGGAGTCTATTCGTGCTAACGGCGTAGCGTTGAAGGCGCCGATCACCACACCGATTGGTAAGGGTTTCCGCAGCGTTAACGTTTACCTTCGCCAGGAACTTGGACTATACGCCTGTGTTCGTCCCTGCAAGACCTACAAAGGGGTCCGCACATTCTTCGAATCCTGCAATGTGGACCTTGTGATTGTTCGCGAAAACACGGAAGACCTGTACGCCGGTGTTGAATTCAAGGCGGGTGAAGCCGTTACCGAGAAGCTGATCGGTCAAATCAACGAAGCGGCTTCGGGCAAGAAGATTACGACCGGCCTGAAGACCACGGGCGTCAGCATTAAGCCGATGTCCATCGAAGGGACGACTCGAATTGCCGACTACGCGTTCAAGTACGCTGTTGAGCATAACCGCAAGTCTGTGACATCCATCTCCAAGGCGAACATCATGAAGTTCACCGATGGGCTTTGGTACGACGTGACCCGCGCGGTGGCCAATTCTTATCATGCAAAACATGAATGGGCCGAGCTGGCGAAGAACGTAGCGCCATCTCCGGATGCGAATGCCGACCAACTGAACGCCGGCAACATCACCTACATGGAACGTCTGATCGACAACATGTGCATGCAGCTTGTGCAGAAGCCAGAGCAGTACGACGTTCTGGTGATGGGAAATCTGTACGGTGATATTCTCAGCGACCTCTGTGCCGGACTTGTCGGCGGACTCGGTGTTGCCCCTGGTGCAAACATCGGAGCTGACGGAGCCATCTTCGAAGCGACTCACGGCAGTGCTCCAAAATACAAAGGCCAGAACAAGGTTAATCCAACGGCTTTGATTCTTTCCGCGAAGCTGATGCTGGAGTATCTTGGCGAAGCCAAAGCGGCGGCGAAACTGGAGCAGGCCGTAGCGGAAATTATTGAAGAAGGTAAAGACGTTACTTACGACATGAAAGCCGATCGAAACGATCCGTCAGCCGTTGGAACTCAGGAGATGGCGGAAGCCATCTGTCGCAGAATCCAACAGCTCTGATTTGTTGAACAGCAAAACAAAAAGCCCGGTCCTGAACAGCCGGGCTTTTTTTTTCTGCGCTGATAGTTGGCAAAAGTATTGAGAAAGATCGGATCAGTGAACATCGCCTTTGGCAGTATCAGCGAGAGGTGTTGCGGGCTCGAAGACTTCACACTCAGGATGCGTTTCTCTCCAGTTTGTCCAGAACTCTGCTGGCGATGTTTTCCGCCACATGGCCAGAGCTTTGCCGACATGTGAGTAGAACGTGTAATTCTGATCGATCACGGACTGTGGCGTTTCATTGACGTTGCTGATCAGCCAGTCTGCCGCCTTCTGAATCTGCTCGCGAGGTGGGTGAAGTTCCTGAGGCGCGATGGACAACCATTCAAGATGATGGCCCGTCGCGATGACTCGTTTGTAACCCTTCTCCGTCGGGTCGGCCTTGGCTTCTGCTTCAGCCCCATCAGTCCAGTTGGCCGGCCACGAACCATCCGGACTCTGTGAGGCGACAATCATATCCCGGCTGGTCTTCAGATAATCCATAATCTGGGTTTGTGTCTCAGCGGTGATCAGGTCGCCACCGTATTGTTCGTTGAGACGAAGCAGAAGCATCAGCGAGTACACGCGATGAGTCCCGAGGCAAACGCCATCGCGTTTATGGTTTCGCATCAATCGCTCGGCGACCATGTCGAACGTGATCTTTCGGCCTTCGCCGTTGTGCCACACGTTTGACTTCTGCGGAGCCAGCCACAGTGTAAAAGCCATGGCCGACCATTCGGTTTCGCGTTCATCCAGATGAAAGTCACGCAGGGATTCTGCCAGCACATCACGCACTTGTAATGCTCGTGCGGTCGTGAACACGGGAGCATCGAGCGGCAAGCCGGATTCGGTGAGGGCCGCGAGCGTATGATCGTGATGAACCGAGCTGGAAGAATCTTCGCCCCAGCGAACATGAACGCCATCCGGGGTGAGTTCCATCAGCGGGGGATTATTCTTGCCCCAGGAGTCCATGTACTTTGCGGTATCCGTCAGGAAGTCACTCATCTGCGGTCCGGAAATCGCATCAGGATTCCTGAACACGATGGATGAACCCCATGTTCGTAAAGCATGCTCGACCAGATTCGGACGCAGATGGCTGCGACTGAACCGTGGGACGATCTTTTTCAGCACTCCCGCCAGTTCTTCAGCCGACACAACTTCTGCGTCGTCGTAAAACGGAGCCACTGTGGCCAGTTTGGAATCGCGAAGGTTGACATCCAAAGCCACTGCTCGATGGGTGACCTTGGCAATGACTTCCTGCTGGCGAATGCCCGGAATACAGAACCAGGAGGCTGCAAATGCACTGCCGAAGGCCAGTTGCACAGTCAGCCAGGTTCGCAATGAGACTTTACGGCGGGAGTTTCGGGCGATAATCATTTCAGATCCTGCACAGTCGTTTGAATTCGATGATCTGGGAGATCAGCGGTCGCGTTGAGGCCAGCTGTGATGCTGAGCGAACGTTCGCGTGAATGGTCAAATCGGGTTATTTCTTACGAAGATGGCAGCCTGGCGATCTTCATAGTTGGCCTTCCAGTCGGTGCTTTCTTTGAACTTCTTCAGCAGAGCTGGCTGACGATTCTTGTCGATTACGGCAAGATTGATTCCATACTCGTTCATCAGTCCATCCCAGTCGGAGGGGCCGTTGATGATGCGGATATAGTCGTTCCAGACTTGTTCCGGAGTCACATGCACATGCAGATTCACCATTGGCTCCAGTGACTTTGGACCTCGGTTCATTACATATCCGGCCCACTCTGCTGGAACGAACGAGATACCCCGCGGAATGGTTTCCATAGAATCCAAAAACGCCACAGTCGCCAGTGGCGTTTCGACAGAGACCAGTCGATTGGCTTCAGGTACCCGGCCATGAACCAATTGAATCCCGAACGGAGTCAAAGCAAACAGAATCCACAGAATGCCGCCATTGACGAGAGTCATCAGGCCGGTGCCTTTGCCAGGCTGAGGATTCTGTAACCACTTCGTTGTTTGTCTCATTCCGGCAATCAGATGAGTTCCGGTGATGATTCCAGCCAGAGGAGCCCACCAATTCAACATGCGCGCAGACCATGCGGCGAGCAGCCCTGTCGCGACAAAAGCCAGCATCTCTCCGCAGTGCATTCGTCGAGGACTCAGTTTGATGGCGAAGATTGCCAGCAACGCGGCGGCAGCCGCAGATTGTCCCTGAGCCGTTCGCAGCGTCAGCGCGTCCCATTCGAACATGGATTCGATATTGGGATTGCCGGCGACATTCATGACCTCGGGATAGACGCCAATCCCGGCTGGATTCAGCAGGACCGCGGCTGCACACAGTTGAGTCAGGAGAATCGTGCGATGAAACTCTCGATCAAGCAGGGCAACTCGCAGAGATTTAGAGATCGCAAGGACATCGCCGAAGCGACCAATTCCTGCAAATCCCATCAGCAGCAAACCCATCGAGAAAGATCCATGGATGTTGGCCCAGAGAGCAAACAGGATCGGCAGACCAATCCATGAGGCTCGGGTGTGTTTATTGCGTCCCAAC
>CAMAXD010000082.1 GCA_945861975.1 Candidatus Kuenenia stuttgartensis
GCTGTCGACGCTGTTTCACGAGGCGACTCATCAGATCCTTGACATCCATACCCTGGAAGCTCGCCGTGCAGCCGCCCGAGGGCGGGCTCAGAGGACGAGGCAGAAGCCTGGTGATTGGGGCCTTGGTGAGCGGTCAAATTTCTGGATCATCGAGGGTCTGGCCTGCTACTTTGAATCGTTTGAGATTAATGAAGGCAAGGTTTCGATCGGTCGCCCGGATCATGTGCGCTTCGTCAGAGCGATAGAGCGAATGACGCTGCCTGATGATCAGTTCTATTTGCCCAGCAAAGAGTTCCTGGCACTTGGGAAGAATGACTTTATGCATCATCCTCAAGTCGCTCCGCTGTATACGCAGGCGGCCGGGTTTACTCACTTCCTGATGCACTATGAAGATGGCCTGTATCGAGACGATCTGATTGCTCTTCTAGCCGCGATTTATCGTCCGGATGGGGACTACATCCTGCAGGAGCCATCACTGGCACGTATCGCTGAGGTTACTCACGATGCTTTTGATCAGCAGTATAGAACACACATGCAAAATCTGGCCGAACAGTTGAATGTTCAGTCGGAAGAGAGCGGCGTTCAGACGCCCTGACCTTCGCAAAAAGAATGCTAAGGCTGCACGACTTGGGACTATGCGTTGTGTGTGTTTGGCATGCCGTGGAAAATCTGTCTGTGAGCCAAACAGCCGAATTTACTTGCGGATGGCTCGCCAGCGGAGCCAGTGATCGGCGAGAACGATGGCGACCATGGCTTCTCCCATGGGAACGAAGCGAGGCAGCAGGCAGGGATCGTGGCGGCCTTTGGTGCGAATCGTGGTTGGCTGGCCATCGCGAGTTACGGTTGCTTGTTCTTTGGCCAGACTGCTGGTCGGCTTGATGGCGGCCCGCAGAATGATCGGCATGCCGGAACTGATGCCTCCGAGCATACCGCCGTGGCGGTTTGATTCGGTGGCAATCTCAACACCAGCACGTGTTTGCCGAGATGTGAAGATGTCGTTGTTCTGACTGCCTCGAAGTTCCGCACAGGCAAAGCCGTTGCCGTATTCGACGCCGAGTACTGCGGGCAGACTGAACAAGGCTTTCGCCAGATCCGCCTTGAGCTTGTCAAAGACCGGTTCACCAAGTCCGGCGGGGATGTTGGTTGCAACGATTTCGGAAACGCCACCGATGGAATCTGTGTCGCGGCGGACTTCATCAATTAAAGCCACCATCTTCTCGGCGGCCACGTAGTCCGGACATCGCACGAAGTTGGGTGATCCATCCGGCAGCGTTTCTACCTGATGCAACGTGACCTGTTCGGGGTTGGGAATCACGGCCTTGATCGAGCCGACCTGAGACACATAACCGATCACCTGTCCGCCGAATTCCTGAGCGATCAGCTTCTTTGCGATCGCTCCCGCAGCCACTCGCGCGGTTGTTTCTCTGGCGCTGCTGCGACCACCGCCGCGATAATCGCGGAAGCCGTAACGAGCATCGAACGTATAGTCCGCATGTCCCGGGCGATACTTGTCGCGGATGTCAGAATAATCTCCGCTGCGCTGATCGGCGTTACGAATCAGAATGGCGATGCTGGTTCCTGTCGTCTTGCCATCGAAAACACCGGATAGGATTTCTGGTTCGTCTGCCTCCTGACGCTGAGTCACGAGCGGGCTTTGGCCTGGTCGTCGTCGCTGCAAATCTGGTCGCAGGTCGTCAATGCTGAGAGGCATTCCAGGAGGAACACCGTCGACGATAACAACATTACCTGGCCCGTGGCTCTCACCGGCGGTTGTGATGCGAAACAGTTTTCCGAAGGAGTTGCCGGCCATGAAGGTTCAGTGTTCTGGAAGAGTAAGCAGAGACCAAATAGCAGATTTGAAATCTGAAATTTGAGATTTGAAATTCGCAAACGAAGAGAAACGAATGTCAGTTCACGTCGTGGCGTGAACGACCACGCAATGGAGTTAACAACTGGGCCATTACAACGTTACGAGTTGCTTCATTTCACGAACGGCTCGCTCAAAGCCCACCATCATGGCCTGAGCCACAATCGAGTGGCCAATGTTGAGTTCGTGCACACAATGAATCTCGGCTACTCGGCGTACGTTGCGGTAAGTGAGCCCGTGTCCAAGATTCAGTTTTAGTCCCTGAGCGTTGGCATACAGCCCCGCTTCACGCAGGCGATCGAATTCGTACTCGATTTTTTCTGGTGTTCGCGCGTCGGCGTAACAACCAGTATGCAGTTCAACGGCTTCGACGCCCAGTTCCCTGGCTTTTTCGACCTGAGCCACATCCGGATCAATAAACAGACTGCACATGATTCCAACGCCTTGAAGCTGATCGATGCACTGGCGGATTCGCTGGAAGTGAGTCTTCACATCCAGTCCGCCCTCGGTTGTAATTTCTTCGCGTCGTTCGGGAACCAGAGTCACCTGATCCGGCACTAGATTCAGAGCGATCTTTGTGATCTCGTCGGAGACCGCCATTTCCAGATTCAGGCGGACCCGACAGATTTCCTTCAGCAGGCGAACGTCGCGATCCTGAATATGACGCCGGTCTTCTCGCAAATGCACCGTGATCGCGTCGGCTCCACCCAATTCTGCCAGCACAGCCGCATGAACCGGGTCAGGTTCGTTGGTGCGTCGAGCTTGACGGACGGTCGCGACGTGGTCGATGTTCACACCCAACAATGGCATTGGAATGATGCTCCGCTGAAAAGTCTGAATTGAATAGTGGGCAATTGTTGTGGCAAGGCTCGGTTTTCACCAGTGAACTGGCCTTCGAAGAGACTTTGATCCAGAGGATCGCGAGATTGGCAGCCAGCAAATACAAAAAACACGGGATCTTTGTGAACTATTGATTTATTCGGTGCGCGGCCGAGATTCAGGCTCTCCTCATTGTCAGGTATCCCGCGAACACCCGGCCTCAATTCACACCGTGCGGAGAATAATACCAACCGAATCACCACCGAGGCAAAAACCGGAAAGCTGCTTGCTTGCGATTCAGGTAAGTGTCACGGTTGCTTCGGAGCCCGGTAAAACCAACAATTCGCTTTCCACGAAAACGTGGCCATCGGCGTTGCCAGTTTCTGGAACGCAGTTTGCAACTTTGAGGGCGAAAACGCGGGCCGCTGCCGTTCCGGCAGTTTCGTGCGACCAATGGTCGCACGATGGCAACGCGTTGAGAAAGGTGTCAGGGGTCCACGATCCGGGCGGAGGACGGCCTCGATTGTATTCTCTGCCAAAGTCGCGACCATGCGTCGCTGGTCTGCGGGGGTTGAGAGTTGTAGAAAAATCCCCGTGACTTCGTCGGCTGGTGCGTCTTGACGCCCACAGAAATGCCGCTCACAGAAGTGTTGTTGGTTTAGATGTCCGGCCGATTGGCCGTTTGGTTCAGGGGTGAAGCCCTGGTTGGATAGATCAGAAGGCAGAGAAACGAGCTAATGAGTTCAAAATCCAGCACTTCGTCTGATGTGATGATCGAAGCCCGCGGGCTGAGCAAGTTCTACGGAGAATTTGCGGCGACTCGGGACGTTAGTTTTTCAGTGCCACGCGGGCAGGTTTGTGCGTTTCTCGGGCCGAACGGCGCCGGGAAAAGTACGACCATGAAAATGCTGACAGGGTTCCTTTCGCCCAGTCGCGGCGAAGCATTTCTTGCGGGCTATAACGTTGCGGAGAACCGCATTGCGGCCAGCGAGCATCTGGGGTATCTGCCCGAGAACGGGCCGCTCTACCTGGAGATGACCCCGGAGACGTTGCTGCAATATATGGGTGAAGTTCGCGGATTAAAGGGCGACCTGCTGGCCAAGCGGATGGCCTGGGTTTCGGACAAATGTTCGCTCGCGGAAGTCTGGCGGAAGCCGATTTCGAAATTGTCACGCGGGTTTCGTCAGCGAGTCGGGATGGCTCATGCAATGTTGCACGATCCCGATGTTTTGATTCTTGACGAGCCCACCAGTGGTCTTGATCCAAATCAGGTGCATGGTGTTCGTGATTTGATTCTTGAGTTGGCAAAGACGAAGACGATTTTGTTGTCGACTCATATCCTGCAGGAAGTTCGCGCGGTCTGCAGTCGAGTGGTGATGGTGAATAACGGGCGCGTTGTTTTTGATGGTCCGACGGGTGATTTGGGCAATAACGAAGTCGACATGGAACAGCAATTCCGCAAGCTGACTCACAGTGTTGCGTAATTGAGACCAAGACTTTTTTCCATTTGATACACAGTCTGCTGATCCGTTTTGAGGTTTATAGGACTCAATTAAAACGTCGGTTCACAGATTTCCGATTCTTATCCAGAGCGAAGGTGTGTGCATGTTTCGCAGTCATGTAATTCTGGCAGTAGCCAAGCGGAATTTCCGCAGTTACTTCTCTGGGATTCTCGGATATCTCTTTATCCTGGTGTTCTGCGTAGCCTCGGCCGCAATGGCATTTTCGGCTTCATTTTTTGCCGCTAATCAGGCAACCCTGGATCAGCTGACCCTCGGGTTTCCCTGGCTGCTGCTGTTCGTGATCCCGGCGATTACGATGACAGCGTGGTCTGATGAGCGAAAGCTGGGAACGGACGAATTGCTGTTCACCATGCCGTCCACGGAAATCGAAGTGTTGGCCGGAAAATATCTCGCCGTGTTCGGAGTCTATTTCGTTGCGTTGGCGTTTTCGCTGGTCAACGTTTTTATTCTGATCTGGCTGGGTTCGCCGGATATGGGAGCAGTGGTCAGCAGCTATGTGGGATATCTGCTTGCTGGCGGTGCATTGCTTGCTGCGGGAATGCTGGCTTCTTCTTTGACGAACAGCTCGACCGTCGCGTTCGTGCTGGGAGTCGTCTTTTGCTGTGTACCTGTGATGTTGTATTACGTCACGGATGTTGTGGAGTGGATTTATGGTCTGTTCGGCAAGGGGGCTGAACTGTATGACCTTCGGAATCGTCTGACTTCCATGAGTCTTCAGCAGCAACTGCAGGATTTCAGTGTCGGAGTTCTGCCGTTCACCGGGATCGCCTGGTTTGCGTTCTTTGCAGCGGTCATGCTGTATCTGAATCTGATTGTTATCTCGCGACGTCGCTGGTCCGCAGGACAGCAGGTCGGTATGGGGATGCAGTTTGCGATCAGAACTGGTTGCGTTCTGATCACGGCCGCGAGCCTGATGTCAATCTTCTGGACCTATCCGGCTCGAGCCGACCTTTCGGCGGAAGATCTCTTTACGTTGTCTGATGCTACAGAGACGACCCTGCAAGGTCTTAAGGAAACTCAGCGGATCACGATTCAGTCGTTCATCAGCCCGGACGTGCCTGGCGATTATGTCGAAACACGCCGTCAGCTTCGCGGATTGCTGCGTGAGTTTGAATTGAGCAGCGGCGGTGCAATCACCTGGCGGGATATTGCGGTTGAGCCATTCAGTGAAGAAGCGGAACAGGCTCGAGCATTAGGAATTGAACCTGTCCGTTTGCAGTATGAACGAGACGGCAAACGCGAAGAGGCAGAAGTGTTTCTGGGCGCGTTTATTCAGAGTTCGACTGATGAGCTGGTAATCCCGTTCTTTGGTAAGGGGCTCCCGATTGAATATGAGCTGACTCGATCACTGAGAACGGTCTCTCAGGAAAAGCGTTTGACCGTTGGTGTCCTTTTGACGGACGCTCGAGCGACCTCGGAAGGCGACGGCGGCGGAAAATGGGAGATCGTTCGAGAACTCGAAAAGCAGTACAAAGTTGTCGCGGTAAATCCTTCTCAGCGCATTCTGGTTGATGACGAAAAGACGGCTGTGAAGAACGAAGGCGAAGATGCCGCGAAGGATGCTGAAGAGAAAAAGGATGATGCGGCGGCCGCTGATGAAAAGGACAAGACGTCTGCCGAGGGCTTTGATGTTTTGGTCGCGGTGATGCCTTCTTCGCTGACTCAGCCGCAGATGGATAACCTCGTCGAATACGTCAAGGCGGGAAAGCCGACGTTGATTTTCGATGACCCCTGCCCGTTTGTCTTTCAGTCTCAGGCTGGTTTGGCGATGGCTCCTAAACTGCCGAAGCCCGGTGGGGGGGGCGGCATGTTTGGCGGTGGTCCACCACCGGAGCAAAAGGCCGATGGTGGCGAAGCGACTTCACTGATGAACCTGTTAAACGTGAAGTGGGATAACGGCCAGGTTGTTTACGACCGTAATAATCCGCACAATGAATTTGGCACGCTGCCACCGGAATATGTTTTTGTTTCTCGCACTGGGAACCAGTCTTCTCCATTTGGTGAAGAGAGCACAGTCTCGAAGAGCCTGCAGGATCTGGTGATGCTCTATCCTGGATCGATCATCGATCGTGCGGGACGTAAGGAGCAGGAATTCATTCCGCTGCTCCGAACGAGCCGTGAGTCCGGTTTGCTGGATTGGGAAGACTACACCGCTCCATCATTCAATCCGTTTGCCGGGGGGCAGTCAGTTGAAATTAATCAAAACCCTCGTCGTCGCGATGATAACGATTCGCATGTGATCGCCGCGCAGATTCGGAACAAGTCTGCGGAGTCACCGTTGAACGTGATTTTGTGCTCCGATATCGACATGATCACCGACTGGTTCTTCCTTGAACGCAACCGAGGCATGTTGGGCGTAAAGTTCGACAATGTGACTTTCGTTCTGAATGCCGTCGATGCTTTGGCCGGTGATGAGACATTCATTCCTTTGCGGTCTCGTCGAGCAAGTCTGAGAACTCTGAAGTTTGTCGAAGACCAGACCAGCTCAATGAGAAAGGATCTGAACAAGGAGGAGAAGGACGCTCAGGATCAGATGGACGCTACTCTGAAGAAAGCGGAAGAAGAGCTTCGAGCTGAGATCAAAAAGATCGAAGAGAACGCTGAACTGGATGCTCGCAGCAAGGACGTGCAGATGCGTCAGAAAGAACAGCAGTTGAATCGACAGCTTGAGCTTCAGAAGGAACAACTGGAGCGTCAATTGAACTCACGAGTTCGCAAGTCGGGTTTAGAGATGAAGCGAGAGATTCGTCGAGTCGAAAGTACCGTGAAGATCGTAGCCTGCATTATTCCGGCGATTCTGCCGGTCTGTTTTGGAATGTTGTTCCTTGGGCTTCGTAACCTTGCTGAGCAGCAATCCATTAACCCCAATCGAAGAAAGAGCTGATGCCGAGGCCTGTCGGTATCGGCTTTGTAGGGTGGACCGGTCTCATGTCTGGTTCGCCTGGATGAAGCGTGTTACTGAAGTGCGGTTGTTTGTGGCATTACTCTTCTCATTGTCAGTCTTTTGTTAATCAGGTTTTTCCATGAACGCGACAAGTCGAACTATGGTATTCGTTGGAGTAGCTGCGGTTGCTGCTCTTGCCGCGGTGGGTGTTCGATTCGCCAATCAGCCCGCTGCCGTCGAGGGATTCTCTGACGTCGGTCAGGCGTTCTTTGCGGACTTCAACGATCCAATGAAAGCCATGGAACTCAGTGTCGTAAAGTACGATGCTGAGACTCGTGAACCGCTTTCGTTCTCAGTGAAGCAGAATGACAAAGGTTTCTGGGTCATTCCGTCGCACCATGACTATCCGGCTGAAGCAGCAGAGCGTCTGGCCAAAACGGCTGCGTCACTGATCGGCATCAAAAAGGTTGCTTTGCAAAGTCGCAGCAAAGACGACTGGGCTCGTTACGGTGTTGAAGATGCGGGTGCTGAGGTGGCCGCAGCTGCACCCGAAGCTGATGATAAAAAAGAAGAAACACGCGGAACTCGGATTACGCTGCGAGACAACAGCAGCAACTCCCTGGTTGATCTGATCGTGGGCAAAGCGGTTGAAGGGCGAGAAAAGCACTTTTACGTTCGTCAGCCGGACAAGAACCCGGTCTTTATTGCGAAGCTGGATGCAGATCTGTCAGCGAAGTTCAGTGATTGGATCGAGCCTGATTTGTTGAAGCTGAATCAGAATGACATCGTCAAGGTCACCGTTGATCAGTATTCAGTCGACGAAGAGCAAGGCGCGATTCTTCAAGGCGAAGTTTTTGATTTCCAGAAAGACAAGACCACCAGCAAGTGGGACATGAAGGGTTTGAATCCGGACATCGAGTCGCTGAAGGAAGCGGCTGTTACGGATATCACCAAGAACCTTGATCAACTGAAGATCGTTGGTGTCCGGCCGAAGCCTGAAGGTCTGAATGCAGACCTGACGGTGTCGCCTGAGGTCTCTCAGAATCCCCTGCTCGTTCAGGTGTTGCAGTCTGATATGCAGCGTCAGGGGTTCTACATTGCTCGAGGTGAAAACAAGAAGGTGAAGCTGGTTTCCAACGAAGGCGAGCTGCTTGCGGGCACAAACAACGGAGTGCGGTACACGCTGTACTTTGGTGAGATCGCTCGGGGAACCGCGAAGGACATCGAGACGGGTCTCAATGACAAGAAGTCGGCTGAAGGCGAAGCCAAAACAGAAGGCGGCGAAGCCAAGGCTGATGGCGAAAAGGCTGCCGAAAGCGCAGAGGCTGCTGCCTCGAAGCCCGAAGATTCGGAATCGGGTCCACGCCGCTATTTGTTGGTGAAGGTCGACTATGACGAATCATTGCTGGGGCCCAAGCCGACCGAGCCTGTTGCTCCGGAGAAACCAGCGATCCTGAATGAAGAAGCGGCTCCTGCTCCAGCGGAAGACAAAAAGTCGGATGCTCCTGCAGACGCGCCTCAAGCCGATGCACCACCCGCGGATGCTGCCAAAGATGCACCTGCTGCAGAAGAAAAGCCGGCTGCCGATGCCGCGCCGAACGAAGGATCGCCTGCTTCGGAGAAGGCTGCTGAGGCTGCTCCTGAGAGGCCGGTGGATCCCGGTTCTTGTGATGAACCGACGGCCACTGAGCCGGCAACGGCCACTGAGCCTGCAACGGCTACTGAGCCGGCAACGGTTGCTGAACCAGCCGCTGCCGAACCTGCGGCTCCAGCTCAGGAGGCTGCTCCTGCGGCAGAAGCAAAGCCTGCTCAACCAGCGGCCGCTGCCCCGGCTCAGGAAGGTCAACCAGCACCGGCTGATGGCGAGACGCCAGCGGCAGCAGCACCTGCTCAGCCACCTGTTGATCCAAAAGCAGAAGCTCAAAAGCAGTACGATCAAGCCATGGGTGAATACGAAGCCGCTCAGGCTGGTTTCGCAGGTGCTTTGAAGGCCTGGGAAAGCAAAGCGAAGGAAGGCAAAAAGAAAACCGATGAGCTTTCTTCCCGATTCGGTGCTTGGTACTACGTGATCTCTGCTGAAAGCTTTGAGAAATTCAAGCTGACTCGAGATGCGGTGGTTGGTCCGAAGGAAGAACCTAAGCCAGCCGATGGAGCCGCTGTTCCCGGGCTTGGTGGTCCACCAAGTTTTGATCTGCCCGGACTTGGCAATTGAGGCTGATTAAGTGTCTTGTTGAGAATCGTCGCCGCACTATCAGATAATGATCCGCCGTCAGGGAACTGATGGCGGATTCTTTCGTACTGGCCGTCGGTTGATACGTTGATTTACGCCAATCGCCACAGCGAGGAAAACCTTGCCGTTGGCGTCGGGTTAAACGCACGACGGGAAGACCGGTCTGCAAATGCCTGCTCGTTACCGAGATTACCAAAGTTGGGCTCAACCGACTTTGACAGCCGTGACGATTGTAACACTTGGAGGGCCGCGCCCTGCGCGGAGCTTCGGCGGATTCTGCCGAACCACCTGTCACCTTAATCAGCACTGATTTGGGAACTTCCTCGTGTCCACATCAAAACCAACGTCGCCTGTTCTGCCGTCGTCCCCTGTAGCAGGAGCGCAGACTGTTCGTCCCCCATCAAACACCTCGACCATGACCGGGATGCTGATTGGTCTGGGCGTGACGGTTGTGTTCTACATTGTGGCTCCTTTGGCTGCGAAGCCATTTGCCGGGGGATCTGAATTTGTCCAACGGTATTTCTGTGGGCATCCACTGGAGTATATCACATCCGCCATGTTCTTCGTGGGCATGGGAATTCTGGCCGCAAAAGTTGTTGCACTTCCCGGCGAGCGACGTGCCGTCCGGTCGATGATCGATGTTGCGACGACGAATGGCTGGGCTACCAGAAAATCATCTTCGCCGGTCGTTGTCGATTCGATTTCAGGTTGGCAGAAGCAGGCTCATCTGCACGGATTCGTGAGGACGGTTATCGCGCGACGACTGACTGAGGTATTGCACTATGTGCGAACTCGTGAAGACGGGAGCGGAATAGAAGACCACTTGCGATACCTTGCCGACCTTGCGTCCGATCGCCTGCTGCAGAGCTACTCGTTGATTCGAACGGTCACCTGGGCCGTCCCGATCATGGGCTTTCTTGGTACCGTCGTCGGGATCACGATGGCCATTGCCAATGTGACACCAGAGCAACTGGATTCATCACTTCCCGAAGTCACCGCAGGCCTTGCGGTTGCCTTCGATACGACAGCTCAGGCTCTTGGGATGTCGATGATTCTGGTGTTCGGCACATTCCTGATTGAACGCGGTGAGCAAAACAACCTGAATGAGATCGAACAGTTCGGAATCGATCATCTTGTTCCGTCGCTCACCACGGAAACGACAGCGACCCAGGCCACCGGGATTCCGGCGCTGACAGACTGGACCTCCCGGATGCTGACTCAGCAGACGGAGTTCTGGAATCGGCATTTGATGTCACTGCAGACAGGCTGGGCCGAGTCTCTCGCTCAACAAACAGACACGCTTGCTCAGGCGCTGAATCAGGAAACACATCAGACGCTGGAAGTGCATCGCGAGAGCATCAACGTGTCGCGAGATACATACGCGGCGTCATTGCACCAGAGTACTCAGGCCTTCACGCAGCAAATGCAGACGACGATGGTGGCCTTCGTCGATCGCGTTGATGCGTGGCAGAACGCCATGCAGGCGACGACGCTGTCATCCGCAGGTCAGGCTGAAGAGCTGCACCGACTGGGACGGACGCTGCTGCAAATGACGGAGTCGGAAGAACGCCTGATACAACTGCAGGAGCAACTCAACAAGAATTTGCAGACGCTTCAGGTTGTGGCCACTCTGGAACAGACCGTCAACAGTCTCAATGCGGCAGTCAATGTGCTCACGGCAAAGACCGCGTTTCGTGTCGCGGCTTAGTGCTCGGTCAAGGTTTATAACCAGGTATGATGGGCATTCTTGCCCGTCGCAAAAAAGTCGGACAAGAATGTCCAACGTACATTTTGCATGATGTGTCGTGATCGCGAAGAAGCTCGTTCACTTCTCAAGGTGGCATAAACAAACGATTCATGGCTCGGCGACATCACAACAATTCGATTTCGCTGTTTCCGTTTCTGGCTGTACTCGTCTGCGCCATGGGATCACTGATCCTGCTGCTGCTGGTGATGACACGCAAGATGCGACAGGATCAGTACGTAGAACAGACTGCCGTCGTCGAATCGGCAGCGTCTGAAGTCGATGCTGAGCTGGCCGCACGGATTGCTGCTTTAGAGAAGCAAATCTCCAGTGCGGAACGGAATCTGAATTCGCTGCAGGCGAATGCTCAGGCCCATCGATCCTCGGTTGACGAAAGTCAGGTCCGAATTACTGATCTTGAGGCAGAGCTGGCTCAGCTTCAGGAGAAGCTCAAAGGCACGGACGCTGATGCTGTTCCGGTCGCAGAGTCGATGGCGGAATCACGAAAGCTGAAGGCTGAAGAAGTAGCCCTGTTGCGACAATTGAATGAGACAGAGAAGCGACTTCTCAGTAAACAGCAACAGCTGGCGAACGCTCAGGATGCTTCCAATGAAGCATCATTGGCTCTGCAGGAGAAGCACTCGGACCTGTTGAAACTGCGAGATCAGGTTGACGAAGCTCGAAGCAGCCTGGCCAAAGTATCAGGGATTTCCACATTGCTGGAATTTTCAAATCCGACGGGCACGGAACGTACGCCGATCGTGGTGGATGTTTCCGGGAAGGGTTTTGAGATTTACCCCAATGGGATTCAAATCACGCAGGCGGATATGGAAGGTTTCCCGGTTCGTGACAATCCGTTTCTCGCAGCGATTCTGACGATTCATCAACATCGTTCAAAAGGCAGTGTGACTGGCGCGCCGTATGTGTTGCTGCTGGTGCGTCCGGATGGAGCATTGCCTTTTTATGGTGCTCAGCGGATCCTGATGGAATCCAATATCCATTACGGTTACGAGCTTTTGGACGCAGAAGATTCGGTTGTTTCTGGTGCTCCGGATAAGATCGAAGTCCCTCTCGTTAAGAAGTCGATAGATGAGGCCTTGCGGCGGCGCGAGAATCTTTATGCCAAGCTGATGGCAATCGCTCAGCAGAAATCCGGTACCTCCGGGCCTGCTGGTGATCCTGCGAACGGCAATGGGGAGCGTAGACTGACTGTGCGTCCGGATGGTCGAGTGTTGATGGAAGAATCGCCGCGACAGCGACCAGTCGATGGCCGCTTTTATGCAGGGGGTGTCGCGCCACCACAGTCGTATTTTCAAAAGCGTCCAGTCGGCGGTTATGGAGGTCGGAATGCTGACCAGATGACAGCAGCCGATGCTGAGAAGCTGGCTGATGAATTTGCGGAACGATACGCCAAACAGTACGAGTCGGCTCGAGCACTGGCAAAAACCACTGTTGCAGAAGAAGTACAGAAGACTGCAGAAAAGCCTGTGTCGGCGGTGAAGGATTCCGAGGAGTCGTTACGATCTCCGGAAGAACGACGATTTGCCGAGACGCTATTTGCGAACGATGGCAGTATCACGTCGGCTTTGGCGCAAAAACAGAAGAAGTCGGTTCTCGCAAAATCAGCGACGACAAAATCGGATCCATTGAGCCCACAGGAAAGCTTGTTGACCAGCAGCGGATCGGGTGACGAGCAGCCCACGACCGGAATCCCGGATCTTTCTCGCATTGACCCTGATCTGCTAAATCGTCTGAACTCAGGTAAGCAGCCGTCGGGCAGCGAGATGACTCCGATTGGTATCACCGTATTTGTGGATGAGCACCATATGACGGTGGATCAACAGACGGCCGTGGCGATTACACCGGATACGCTGGACGACGCATTTGCCTCGCTGCTGACAGGCATCAATGCGGAAGTTGAAGATCGTAAGAAAAAACCGGATGAACCTGTCATGCCGATCGTCAAGTTCATCGTCAGCCCAGGCGGTGAGAAGTGGCGAATTCCATTGGCTCATTCTTTGAAACGAACCGGCATTCGATCGGCCACGGTTTATGAGTTGACTCCTTACATGACAACAACCGACGAAACGGGACGTGCCTGGGTGAGTGACGAAGGTGAGTAAACGGCGACTTAGGAACAGGCTCGAAATAACTTCCATCTATCCCAACCCGAAGCGTCAGCGAGGGATCGAGTTATTGTGCACAATCCCTCACTGATGTTTCGGGTTGGGATTTCAAGGCATGGAAACATTCGGAAGTTAATTTGAGACTGTTCCTTAGTTCCGGAGCCGAGATTCCGCTCAGAAACAGTTCCGAAATAACTGATGGATTGAATCAATGGGAGACTTCGCTGGTGTGCCTGCGTTCGCTGAGGCTCACTTGTCACACCCTACAGGACATCGTTGCGATTTGTAGGGTGTGACAAGTTCGCCCTGGCGAACGCAGGCACACCAATTCACGGATAGCATTTCGAACCAGAACGTTACGAGCATCAGAACGAGTTCCAGAAGAACCAAACTCCATGAGTCGACGAGCACAACGACCTGAACTTGAATTCGGATCCGACTCCTTTTTGGACGTCGTGTGTAACATCGTTGGTATTTTGATCATCCTGATTGTCGTTGTCGGTTTGAAGGTTCAACGTCAGCCTCGAGAACAGGAAGCACTGGCCGCTGCGAGAATTGAAGCGACGCGAGCTGATCAGGCGACAATTCTTGCCGAGCGTCAGCGAACATTAGACCAGCTCAACACCGCCGAAGCAGAAGCAGCGCAGGCTGTCAGTACGCTTGAGAGCCAAAGCGCAGAAGCGGAAGGAAAAATTCGACAGGCGATGGAAGCACAGGAGCTGGCCAATCAGCAGTTGGTGGCTCTGCAGGAAAAATCCGATCGAACCCAGAAGCAGGCCGCCGACCTGGAATCCGACAAAGCCGCGATTGCCGTACGAGTGGCATCGCTGAAGGCTGCGATTGATGAGAAAGGTCGAGAAGCTCTTAACGCGGGAAAGATTCTTGCGACCGCCATGAAGGCTGAGCAGGATCTCAGCAAAAAGTTGGAGACGACTGTCGCAGAGACGCAGGAACTTCGTGAACTTCTGGAAAAGACCGAGGAAGCCGCGGTTCCAAAGAATCGTCTGCAACATCGACTTTCACCAGTCACAAAACCGGCTGAAAAAGAAGAACTCCACTTCAGAGTGAGTGAAGGTCGTATCAGTCGAGTGCCGCTGGAAGAATTGCTTGAGCGGCTGAAGGATCAGGTCATGACCCGCCGCACGGCTGTGATGAGATTCAACCAGTTTGATGGCGTTGTCGGACCGGTTGATGGATATACGATGAGCTACACCGTTGAGAAAGATGGACCTTCAACGTTGGAAGCCTTGCAGTCCGGTGATGGGATTACTCGTATAAACGTCACGCGTTGGACAATCACGCCGGATGATTCGCTGGTGGCTGAGACAATCGAAGAAGCTGTACGACCCGGTTCACGCTATCGCCAGAGAATTGAAACCACCCTGCCCGATTCGGTGGTCACGATGTGGGTCTATCCGGACTCGTTCAAAGGTTTTTCAACTCTGCGTGAAGTTGCTCACGGGTTGCAATTGCGAGTTGCCGCCCGCCCTTTGCCTGAGGGCACTCCGATCGTTGGCTCGCCAAGTGGCAGTCGATCGACGGCTCAGTAACTGGTTCTCGACGACGATAGGGGCCGTACACCTGTCGTTCCGCCGAAGGGATTTTTACTGCAGATGATTTCGCAATTCCACATCTGTTCAACTGACAGCTTTCATTGTGGGCTGTTTTCAAATTGAGCAGTTGGCCATTTCCGGCGATCGCGAGATCCAATACGGCCCGTCTCAACCATGGCAAAGCGTGGAATTCTCATGGGACTTTCGGCCCGTAAATCTTTCCTTCTTTTGCCCGGGATTTTTGCTGCCTACAATTGCAGAATTCCTTCCTGAGACATCGTCGGTGCTGTCTACTTTCTGCGTGAGTATCCCATGTTTCGTCGATTACTTTGTGATCTGGCCATTATCACGGCCTGTGTCATCGGTCTGATTGTGAGTTCTCCTGCGTCTCAGGCGCAGCAGGATTATCAGCCAAAGATTGCCGCTGCGTCTGGTGATGCTGAGCTGGCGCTCAAGGGCTTTGTTGTCCCGGAGAACATGAGCGGAGATTCGTCTGCTGGCGGCTCAGTTGCTGAGCACATGGAACAAGCCTCAGAAGACGGATACGGTCACTGGTCAATGGCGTCCGTTGCCGCTTCGCGAAGTGGATGGATTGCAGCAGGCTGTGAGTCCTCATCTGCCCGGCATGTTGTCTGGTTCTCCGGAGCTGCGAAAGATGACGGTGGAGATCGCGACGGAACTCGGGATCACAGACATCGTCCCAACGCTCGTCGGAATTCTCCACGACACGAATCTGGACGACAATCTGCGTGTGTCGGCATTTCGAGCACTCGTTAAGTTGTCGCCCGAGGCTGACGCTGTCGTGAAATCCGGGCTCAAAGATACCTCAGAATCCGTACGCCTGGCTGCCGTCGAAATCATGGTGGCCAGTGCTCCTGAAAGCTCCGTACCGCAGCTGAGGCAGCTGTTGGCTGATGGAACGATTCGAACCCAGCAGACTGCTCTGCGATTGCTGGGTTCAATCAAAACAGACGACGCGCAACAGGCGTTGCTGGAGAGATTTGCTCGGCTGAAGAATCAGTCGCTTCCCTCCGGGGCAGCTCTGGATTTGCTTTTGGCGGCTGAGAAAGTCGGCACGCCGGAGTGAAAGGCGGCCGTCGCTGATTTCCGAGCTCGCCAGCAGGAAGCCGGGACTGTGCTCGCAAACTGGAGTGAGTGTCTGGAAGGCGGAAACGCAGAACTGGGTCGGACTGTCTTCTTCGGTCGCAGTGCAGCTTCATGTCGTCGTTGTCACAAAGTGAGCGGCGGCGGCGGTGAAGTGGGACCGGACCTCAGTCGCATCGGCAAGGACAAAGACCGTCACTACCTCCTGGAGGCCATGGTTGATCCCAACGCGAAAGTAGCGAAAGGATTCGAAACCGTCATTCTGGTAACGACGGATGGACTGATTCACTCCGGGATTCTGAAAAGCGAGGATGACTCCGTAGTGCAATTGATGACTTCCACCGGTGCTCTGGTCTCGGTTGCTAAGGACGAAATCGATGAACGCGCCAACGGACAGTCCGGGATGCCTCAGGATCTGATCAAGAACCTGACGCGATCAGAAATTCGAGACCTCGTGGAGTACCTCAGCACCTTGCAGTCCGAACCAGGCTCAGCGCACGGGAAGAGCGGGAAGTAGTATCAGTGTTTTTGGTTCGATTGGAGGCGAGCTGAAAATGTCATGGGATTTCGCGTTTTGTGCGATGCTGAGTGTTTGCCATTCCCGATGGTCTCTGGCTTCATCACTCAAAAACGAGGCTAAATGCTCCCGGGTGAACGTTCATCTCGTGTATCCTGAGTCGCATTCCTGATCGGCTGACCTTCCCTGGGTTCCTTGATAGGGCTTTCTCATGTCTCGACGTAGTCCCGTTTCAGTTCTGGTTGTTGCCTTAATCATGGGCTTTGCGCATTTGTTGCAGGCTGATGAAATCAAGATGCTCGTTTTGCCAGGTGAGGCGTTTCGTGTTGAAGGGCGACCGGCCTTTATTCTGTGGCCCGAAGAGTCTCTGCGAAAGACGCCACAGCCGTGGGTATTCTACGCGCCGACTCTGGCCGGATATCCGGATGAACATGAAAAGTGGATGCACCAGCAGTTTCTTTCGGCCGGCGTTGCTGTGGCAGGGATTGATGTGGGAGAAGGTTATGGAAGTCCGGCTGCTCGAAAGCTGTTTGATGCCTTCTATGATCAGATGACTGCCCACCGCGGATTGGCGAAGAAGCCCTGTTTGCTGGGACGAAGTCGAGGAGGACTGTGGGTGACTTCCTGGGCGTGTGATCATCCGGAACGCTTTGCCGGGCTGGCCGGCATCTATCCCGTGTTTGATTTTCGCACGTACCCGGGCCTGGAGAAAGCAGCACCGGCTTATGAGATGACTGCCGCAGAGCTGGAGCAACAGCTCGACAAACACAACCCCATCGCACGCATGTCCGTTCTGGCCAA
>CAMAXD010000083.1 GCA_945861975.1 Candidatus Kuenenia stuttgartensis
TGATATTGCAGGCGGGGCATACCCGCTTCTTCAATAAAATCTAGGTCACGCCCCAGGGACGTCAAGAACGACTTGAGGAATTTTCAGGACTCGTCTGTGTCGATTGTTTTTGGCAGCATCTGTTGCTCTGAGGAAGCATGGTGACGAACTGCCGCAAAACGAAAAGGGATGCGAATCGTTGACTCGCATCCCTTCGCTGTTCGTCTTGAGCGAAGCGTACCCGCATGCCACATCGCGGCATGCAACGCTCCGGCTGATTCAGTTTATGACAGGGCGCTTGAGACCTTGTTGAACTTGGCGTTGGCGTTGCTGCCCACTGCTGATACAGCAGCCAGACACACGACAACGATCAAGGCCAGCATAACCGCGTATTCAACTGCGGTTGGGCCGTCTTCAGATACCAGGAACTTCTTTACGCTGTTTGCAAACTTCGTCATTGTAAAAACCCCTCACGTTGGAGCCCTGATCCGGGCAAGTGACGTCACGGCGGAGTGCTGCCCGCCAACACATAAGTACTCTGCCACGCAGAGTTAACACTCAAGGTCGTCAGCAGATTATCGTCCGCTGAGTCGCGGTAGTGATAAATCACTCACGACACGTAAACGTAGGTCGTGAATATTGCGTGTCAAAAACTTTTCCGCGCGATTGAAATTCGCTTGCCTTTCTGAACTCCCTTTTCAGGCACTGGCGCATTGCGAGATATGGTGTCTTTCGTATTGCTGACAGCAATCGGAAGCCGATATTGCACTATGGTTTCGGCTATTTTGCTGACCGAGAAACTGGCCGGGTACTTTAGTCCTGGCTGCTTCTGATCTGCATAAGGAACTACGTAGAATTCCGACCGTTCTTTGAGCGTCTCCTGAGTCTGCATCCTGTATTCGGGATACCATTTCTCGATCCGTCGGCCAGCATCTCGCTGCACAATACGTAATGCGGAATCCTGCGCCAGATCCGAATCATTAAAATTCGCCAGCCTATAATCTGTGGCAAGCTCCGGGTAATGATGCTTCAGTGGCATCCACACGATTCGATCTTCAAATATGATCGTTGCGTCAGCAGGACAGTTACGAAGCTGCTGTAGCAAACTGGCCTGGTAACGTTGTTCATCATTCCACTGCTGACCGCAACCAAATACCGCGTAGCTGAATCCTGCAAGGCTCAGTACCATCATGGTATCCTGTATTTTTCGATACGTCTGATGCAGTAATGCGGCAAAGACAGGTGCCAGCCCGAAAACTCCGACAATGGCATATCTCGCCACCAGCGATGGCTGAAGGCCCCAGGCAACGAACACGATGACGAGCGGCATCAATGCCAGACTCGCGCAGGGCAAAAGCTCGGTTGATTTCTCCGGCAGTGATCGAAATATCTTTTCCGCCATCTTCTTGCGAGCCAGCATCACCCCGGCAACAGCGGCTGCCAGGCAAAGCAGGATCTGCCAGGCCGGAAACATATAATTCAGGAATTGCAGGCTGTCTGATACCGTGGCCGGTGAAATCCATGTGGGGCGACTGATCGCAGCCTTTTGTCCATACAGAAATGGAAGACAGGCACACACACCGGTGATCCCACTGGCCAGCATGACCAGGGCTCGTGCGTAACCGCGTTCATCAGCATGCTGACGAATGATCAGCGGCAGAGCCATGAGACCCAATGACAGGATTCCAAACCAATGACTCGTCGCCGTGAGCAGCGAAAGTCCGGCAATCAGCAGCCATTGCAGACGACGCTTTGCTCTGGATTCCGGATTCCACTGGAGCACGCAACAGAGCCAGACAACACAGGAACACCAGAATCCGTAGAACCGGATCTCCGTAGATTGATGGACAATGAGCGGGTGTGAAGCGGTCAATACCACCGCAGCAAAGCTGACTTTCCAGTCAAACAGACGGGCGAGGATCAGATAAAGTCCCGCTATTGCGGAGAGCATCCACAACGCCGACAGGATTCTCAGAAACTTTTCACTTTGCGGGCCGGCAACGCTACTGATCGCGCGAGTCACCAGGAACCATGATGGTGGATTGAAATCGGCTCCGTCGGCCAACGCCATCATGGCGTGTGAGGTGCTGCTGTCAGTGACAATCAACCACGAATGGATTTCATCCATCCAGAGTTTACGAGTCATCAACTGTGTGCCATTGCTCAATGCGGCCGTCGCAATCAGCAGAATTACCACCAGCCCCATGCCCCGTAGTCGAGCTTTGTATTGTTCCGCTTCCTGAAAGGCTGCTTCCGAATGTGGCACGATGAGTTCTCCGATACAGAAAAGGCGCCGGATGAAAACCCGTATCCGCCTGCCATGCGTCTTCTATGGCTGCACTTCCCACGGGCGACAATGTTGCCTGTGCAATGTTTTTCATCGGCAGGATGTGCCGAAAATCCAGACGTTGCTCTGCTCACGCGCCATGTTTCCGGGAGTTGTCGGCGGTAGCCTGCATTGTTGTCAGTTCTCTTTCCCAATCCACCGCAAACTGCTGCATTCGTTCAAAGTCCAGTTCATCGGGCCTGCACTCCTTCAAGGCACGATTCATGACATCCAGAGCGTCCGCCAGACGACCCTGGTCGTAAAGGGTGATCGCGTATTGAATCCTCAGGAGAGGCATGTCAGGGTATTGGGAAAGTGCGTGTGTCCAGAGTGACTCTGAACCGGCCCAGACGGTCTGATGCTGCAGAGTCAGAAACATGCAGCTCGTGATGACGACGAATCCCAGCGCCCCTTTCGTGGAATTGCTGATCAGGTCCAGCAGATAACGCAAAGGAGAATCAGCAACCCGCAGCATTTGTTCGACAACAGACACCGCCATCGCAAACACGATGATGCTGGGCAGGTAGAGATATCGATCGTTCATCAAAGTGGTGATGCGAAAGAAGTTCAGCATCGGAAACAGCAGTAGAAAAAAGCTGCAGGCTCCCAGTATCCACAGCGGATGCGTCCGGCGAATTCTCCAAAGTCCAAGCCCAACAACGACCCAGCCCACAATTCCGATCAGCACCCGCGGCCAGATTCCGGAGGTCGGCGGATCGTACATTACGCAGAGATCAGTCGGACAAAACAGCATCGCCATGTACTGCCAAAGAATGGTGACATCGACAGCCAGAATGTGCAGCAGTCCCAGACTCATATGTCCGCGGACGCCACCCAGAACGGAATTCTGAGCACCCGTGGTCAGGATTAACAACAGCAGTGACATAAAGCCCGGGATAACCTGACGCGGCAATGCTTCCGCGACAGATTTTCTGCGGACCAGAATATCGTAAAGCAACATGATCGGAGGCAGCACTACCGCATGCGCTTTCGAGAACAGAGCGAACGCCAGAAAGAAAACATAGCGACCTTCATCGCGTGACGTCGGCTGGGGCTTCATTCTCGCCAGCATCGCTCCCAGCATAAACATCGAACACAACAATCCCTTCCGAGACGAGATCCAGGCAACGCTTTCAATCTGCACGGGATGCACAAGAAACAATGCCGCAGTCATCCATCCGACAAATGGACTCTCCGACAACCGGCGCACCAGGAGAAACACCAGCACGCCATTGATCGCATGCAGCAGGATGTTGGTGATGTGGTAGCCAGTCGGGTTCAATCCCCAGAGAGTGTGCTCAACAAGGAACGAGAAGATCGTCAACGGCGCGTAGTTGCGAGTGACAACTTCGGTGGCAATCCCATTCAGATTCTGCCACGACCATCCCTTGATCAGGCCATTGTGTTCAAGATAAGCCGGGTCATCCCAGTTGACAAAATCAAAATACACCGATGGCCAGAAGACCGCCAACCCCAGCAGCACCAGCACGCTGCTCTGCCACCACATGCGATGGCGCTGAAGCAGATCGAACATGGTGGGATCCCTCAGGCAACAAGAAGACCAATCAGACCAACGAGAAAAATGCGGACGCAACTTCACCTGTCTAGCTTCTGCGGGAACTCTGCCACACAAACTCACCGCAGACGTTGGTTTTTTGCAACATGGCAGAGTTTCTCATCCCTTCCAGGTTTATGAGACCGACATAACCGACAGGATCGTTTCTGTTGATCCAGCGATGGCCATCGCGAACCGGAAAGTCGGCATAATCCACAATGTGGTCTTCCCTGGGAGGACCTCTTCAGGGTCCGCTTACGCAGTTTCTTCCGCTCGGGTGATTTTTCAGAGCTAGTCTCCATCACCAGTGTTTCTGATCAGACCCTTCGTGCGCGCGTTTGGCGTGACAGACCAAGGTTTCCCCAGCATGTTGCCAACTCCTGTTTCCGGCAATCGATCCGTGCTGTTTGCCATTACCGTATTTCTCAGTGCTTTCCTGCTATTTCAGGTCCAGCCACTGCTGGCAAAATTTATTTTGCCATGGTTCGGTGGCACACCGGCCGTGTGGACAATGTGCATGCTGGTCTTTCAGTTGCTGTTGTTCGGTGGCTACGCGTACGCTCACTTATTGTCGTCACTAAAAAGTGTGTCTCGCCAGGCCTGTATTCACGCCACTCTACTGGCGGTCGCCGCGTTGTCATTGCCTATCATGCCAGATGTCGCGTGGAAACCTACAGGAGATGAGGGCCCGGCTTTGCGGATCACGCTGTTGCTGCTGGCGACCGTAGGGATGCCATACTTTTTGCTGTCCGCAACTGGCCCATTGTTGCAGCAATGGTTTAGTCGAGCCTGCACCGGAGTGTCACCCTACCGACTCTATGCATTGTCCAACATTGGGTCGCTTCTGGCTCTGGTGTCGTACCCATTTCTGTTTGAGCCAGTCTTCTCTTCAACAATGCAGGCCGGACTCTGGTCCGCTTTATTTTTAATCTTTGCTTTGTCATGCCTGCTTTGCGGATGGACCGCTGCAGTTCATGCAAAGTCAGAGGCCACTTCCGAAACAGGAACTGAATCCTGCGAGGAAGAGACAACTCCTTCGTACGCACGCTGGTTTATTCTGGCGATGTTGCCGTCAATCATGTTGCTGGCAACGACAAACGAGGTCTGCATGGACATTGCCGTGGTCCCATTTCTGTGGATCATTCCTCTGACTTTGTATCTGCTGAGTTTCATCCTGACATTTGAATCGGACCGGTTCTACAGCCGAAAGATCATCACTCTGATCACGACCGCCAGTCTGGTGGGCACCATCGTCATGATGGCTGTTGGAGCATCGTTTGGGGTCGTCCTGCAGATTGTCGTATTCTTCCTGAACTTGTTCTTTGTCTGCATGCTGTGTCACGGCGAACTCGTACAGCTCAAGCCGAATCCTCGCCGACTAACCTCGTTCTATCTGACGATTTCTGCCGGCGGTGCCGCGGGTGGATTATTTGTCGGCCTGCTTGCTCCGATGATTTTCGACGGCTATTGCGAACTTCCTCTGGGAATCGTCTGCTGCCTGCTCATCTGTGCCGGTACCTGGCTGCGAAACGATGCTCAGTTTCAGCGGCTTGTGCCACCTGCGACGTCTTTGAAGTTTGGTTCCGGATTGGCGCTCGCAATGACTTTGTACCTGGCGTTTTTTACACAACATGGCGAATCCACGAAGGCAATTGAACGCAACTTCTACGGCGTGTTGCGAGTCGAAGATGATGTGGAAGCTGAAACTCATCGCCCTGCTCGTGTTATGGTTCATGGGCGAGTTGTCCATGGTCGCCAGTTTCTTGATGAAGCCGGTCGTCGCCAGCCCGCGACTTATTACTCTCTCAGCTCCGGCGCGGGACGAGTTCTTGGCCAATCCGAGCCTCCTGCGCAATCAACAGAAGGGCGTCAAATCGGTATCGTTGGTCTCGGTGCAGGGACGCTGGCCGTGTACGGTCGCCCCGGCGATCATATGCGGTTCTATGAGATCAATCCCGACGTGATCAATCTCGCCTGGGAACACTTTACGTTTCTGGAGGACTGCGAAGCGGAAGTCAAAGTTCTACCCGGCGACGCGCGGCTCGTCCTGGAGCAGGAAGTTGATCAGCAGTTCGATGTGCTGGTTCTGGATGCGTTCTCCGGCGATGCCATTCCGGTTCATTTGCTGACCACAGAAGCCATGCAAATTTATGCACGCCATCTCAGTGATGACGGAGTTCTCGCGGTCCACATTTCGAATTCATACTTTGACCTCGAACCTGTCGTCAGAGCACTCGGCGACGAATTCGGCCTTAGTGCCCGCGTTCAGGCGTGCAGCAAAGGGGCTGATGGGGGCGTCGCACTTGAATCCGTCTGGATGCTGCTCTGCCGCGAACCTGCAGTGCTCACCAAAGTCCTGGGCCCGGATAGCACTGCGGTCAATTCTCGGACTGTGCTGTGGACCGACGACCGGAATAACCTGCTGAACGTGCTGCGATAAGTTTCTGTTATTTTTTGCCCAGCAGACGATCGAGCGAATCAGAGGTCTGATAGATCAGAGCTTCCGGATGATGCATGTACGGATGGAAATACTCGAATGTCAGATATCCTTCATAATCAACATTGCTGAAGGCCTGCATCACGGCCGGCCAGTTTGTGGTTCCGTCCAATAAGGGGCGAAATGCTTCGAGCGAATGATCGGTGCTCTTTTTGGAGTACTCTTTGAGATGGACGTTGCGAATCCGCTGCCCCAGCATGGGAATCCAGTGCTCGGGAAACTGATACTCCATAATGTTGCCCGTATCGAAGTGCACGTTCACGTGTTTGCTCTTGAAGTGATCCACGAAAGCAATCATTTCAAAGGGTGACAGCAGATAGCCGTTGAAAAAAATGTTTTCGATATTCATCGAAATATCCAGTTTCTCGGCCAGCGGCAGCAGCTTCTCGATCGCTTCTTTCGCTCGTTTGTCGCAGACATCGTTCGGTGTCGGATCATGGTCGGCTCGCCACGGCATATGCACAGCCCCGGGAACCACCAGCAGATTCTTCGTGCCCAGATCATGAGCCGCCTGAGTCATCAAGCCAGCCAGCTCCATACCTCGAGCTCTCTCCGTCGCATCATTACTGGTCAGCGGATAAGGCCAGAAAAGGAACGAGCAAAGCCCGCTGATCGCGATTCCGATCTCTTCCGCCATTTTGCGAATCTCAGTGAACTCTTTCGTCCCGGACTTCGGAGACAGATCGCTGTCCAGATCATAATTAAGTTCAATGCCATCAAAGCCCGCGTCCTTTGCCAGTTGCAGACACTGTCGCAGAGTCATCTTGCCGGGATACGGAAATGCCCAAAGATTAATCGACTTTTTCATGTTAAAACGGGGTGGCATCGCGGTCGCATCCACCTGCTGGCCAACGACCGTCGCTGCTGACGCTGATCCCACAGCGCCCGTTAACAGCGTTGCTCCGAATCCGGCATAAGCCAGCAACTGTCTTCGATCGAGCGATGTGTCTTGCGCACCACGACTATTCGATGACGTCATTTGATCACTCCGGATCCGTTTGAGTTGGAGATCCTCTGGAAAAGAGTCTCGCCGGTTCATCATGCCAAAAGTGTACTTTAAGCATTTGATCAGGGAGATTCACGCAATCCACAAATGGCCACGTTATTTTTGGGTTGCGCTTCGTTATTGAGTGATTTGACTCCCGAGTTTCGTTGCCCGCCCGAACTCGGAGTCGACTCCGAATCAGATGGGCTCGAAAATGCCCCCTGCACCCGGATCGCAACTATCCAAGGCATTTCGATTCCCTGGGAAAAAATGGTTCGGTATCCTGTACTCACGGTGGTCTGGCTGATTTTGCTTGTCCCGACGCGAAACCACCGGAACGGTAGTTCCTGACCGTGCGTTTTTTTTGTCCCGCCGAGTGAATCCATGAACCGTTTTTTTTCTGCGTTCGCCGTCTGCTGCGTTCTGACGAGTTGTTTTCCTCAGCCACAATTGCTGGCCGAGGACTCCGTGCGGCTTCTGCCAGCGGAGGTGACACTCAATGGCGTTGAAGCCGTGCATGGAGTGATCGCCGAACGCTTTGCGGGCAATGAAGCGGTCGGACCAGTCGATGGAACAATCATGCTCGTCAGCGATAACCCGGGAGTTGTCAGAGTTGACGGTCTGAAGCTGATTCCCGTCAGTGATGGTACCGCGATTGTTCGCATGGAAGGAGCAGCCGGCGATTCGACGACGCAGAAAGTTACGGTCACCGGAATGACTCAGCCGTTCTCATGGTCGTTTCGAAATCATGTCGAACCTGTATTGGCTCGCCAGGGCTGTAACTCCGGCGCCTGTCACGGCGCACTTGCTGGCAAGGGTGGTTTTCGGCTTTCATTGCGAGGATACGATCCGGATCGTGACTATTTCACAATCGTCGAACAGCAGCTTGGTCGTCGAGTCGAGTTGGCCGAACCTGCTTCCAGTCTGTTGCTGACGAAACCGACCATGGCGATTCCTCACAAGGGCGGCTTAAAGCTCCAGCCGGAGTCGTGGCACTATCGAGTCGTCGCGGAATGGATCGCTGCAGGAGCCCCGGCTCCGTCAGAGAATGATGCTCGCATTGAGAAACTGGAGATTCTGCCGGAGCGAACGACGCTGAAAGCCGGACTGGTTCAGCCATTGCTGGTTCGAGCGTGGTACACAGATGGTCGAGTTGAAGATGTGACCCAACTGGCCAAGTTTACGTCATCCAATGAAGCCGTTTCTTCCGTCGATGAAAATGGTAACGTTAACGTGATCGGTCCTGGCGAAGGAGCTATTGCAGCGTGGTTCTCCAGCAAGATCGTGATTGCTCGCGTCACCGTGCCGTTCGAACAGACCATCGATCCATCAGAGTTTACAGCGGCAGGTCGTCGAAACTTTATTGATGAATTGGTGCTGCAACAGTTGCGACGCCTGAATCTCAAGCCATCGCCTCGTTCAACTGACGAAGTCTTTGTGCGGCGGGTTTACGTGGACACAATCGGGACTCTGCCGACGGCCGATGACGTTCGCAGTTTTCTGGCGGACGCAACTCCGGATAAGAGAGACAAGCTGATTGAATCTTTACTGGAGCGGCCTGAATACGTGGATTATTGGGCATATCGCTGGTCCGATCTGCTTCTGCTGAACGGAACAGAACTGCGTCCCGATGCGATCAAAGCGTATTACCAGTGGGTGCATGACAAGGTCGAATCCAACACACCGTGGGATCAGTTAGTGCGTGAACTGATCACGTCGAAGGGTTCGAGTTTTGAAAACGGAGCGACGAATTTTTATGCGTTGCATCAGTCTCCGGAAGACATGGCTGAAAACATCAGCCAGGCGTTTCTGGGTCTTTCCATTGGCTGTGCCAAGTGCCACAACCATCCTCTGGAGAAATGGACCAACGACCAATACTACTCTTTTGCGAACTTATTTTCTCGCGTTCGCGCGAAGGGCTGGGGCGGCGATCCTCGCAATGGAGATGGGTTGCGAACGCTGGTCACCGCAACGTCAGGTGACCTGGTTCAGCCTCGAACCGGGAAGCCACAATCTCCGACACCCCTTGATGGCGAATCGATTCCGCTGGACAGTCAGATCGACCGACGTGAAGTAGCGGCTCAGTGGCTGACATCTCCGGATAACCAAATGTTTTCACGGTCAGTCACGAATCGCGTGTGGAAGAACTTTTTCGGCGTCGGGCTTGTTGAACAGGTTGACGATATGCGAGCTTCAAATCCTGCCAGCAACGAAGAACTGCTGGGCGCCACCGCGAAGTATCTTGTCGATGAGAAGTACAATCTGAAATCATTGGTCCGCACAATTCTGCAGTCGGAGGCCTATCAGCGCAGTAGTCAGACTTTGCCGGAGAATGCTGGCGACTCTCGCCACTATTCACGCTACTTTCCGCGCCGCCTTCTGGCCGAAGTTCTGCTGGATGGGGTCTCGCAGGTTACCGATGTGCCAACCGAGTTCAATAAGATTATTTACCCCGGTGCTGATATTAAACCGACCGATGCCTATGCCCGGGGAACTCGAGCGATCCAATTGCATGACTCGGCCGTTGAGTCGTACTTCCTGCAGACGTTTGGTCGCAACCAGCGACGGATCACTTGTGAATGTGAACGCTCTGACGAACCCAGCATGGTTCAGGTGCTGCACATTTCCAATGGCAAGACTGTGAACGATAAACTGGCCGTTCCTGAGAACCGGCTTGCGCGCTGGCTGACGGAGAAAAAGTCGGACAAGGAATTGATCGAAGAGGTCTTCCTGACTTCTCTGGCCAGACTGCCGCAATCGCACGAATTGGCTGAGATCTCGGCAGTGCTTGCGGCCGCCAGTGCGGAAGACCGTCGAATCGTGCTGGAAGACGTGGTCTGGGGAATCGTGAGCAGCCGAGAATTCCTCTTCAACCACTGATGGAAATTCGTGCACTGATGCACAAGGGTACGACAGGGAGTCGCTTGATCAGGCAGAAAGTTAAGAAATCTGAATCCCGTGTTTTCCCTGTGCGGATTGGAATAGTTGGGCAGACTCCTGCTGAGAGTCCTCTGGAACCTTTCAAACTGACGTTTCGGAGCATGAAACGGCCTGCGTTTTGCGGTATGGTTCACGCCCTGCGGGTTAATCGCTCCGAGCCACCCGTCCGGACAGAGAAGATTGTTTGTAAAATCAAACACCTGGAATTCATCGCGACGTTTTAACCCACGAGCCTCTACCACAAATGTCCGAACCTCAACTCTCTCCTCGTGAAGTTCTTGCCCTGTGTCGTCAGTGCGAGATCCGAGCTATCGACCTTCGCTTTACAGACTTCTGTGGGTCTCAGCGACACTTCACGATTCCTGCCGACCAACTGACTGAGGAAAGTTTTGAGCAAGGCTTTTCCTTTGATGGATCGTCAATGCGCGGCTGGCAGGCGATTCACGAAAGCGACATGCTGGTTGTTCCGGAATCTCAGACTTGTTTCGTCGACCCGTTTATGAAGTCGACGCTGGCCATGCTGTGCAATGTGAAGGATCCGGTAACGCATCAGACCTATCCTCGCGATCCTCGTAACATCGCACGCAAGGCTGAGAACTACATGCTCTCAACCGGCATCGCTGACAAGGCGTTGTTTGGCGCGGAGGCTGAGTTCTTCGTGTTTGACAGTGTTCGCTTTGATCAGCGTGAGCATGAAGGCTATTACTATATCGACAGCATCGAAGGGCAGTGGAACCGCGGGGTTGCGGAGAACGGTCGCGGCAATCAGATTCGTCATCGCGAGGGTTATCTGCCGATGCCTCCTTTTGACACGCTGCAGGATCTGCGCACCGAAATAATGATGATGCTGGAGGACAGCGGGATTCGTACGGACGGGCAACATCATGAAGTGGCGACCGGCGGGCAATGTGAAGTTGACCTGAGAAGCGACACGCTGGTTCGCCTGTCAGACAAGCTTGTGCGGTTAAAATATATTGTTCGCAATGTCGCTCATCGTCACGGCAAGACGGCAACCTTTATGCCCAAGCCGATATGGAACGATAACGGCTCGGGACTGCACATGACGCTGTCTCTTTGGAAGGACGATCACGCGTTGTTTGCGGGCAGCGGGTACGGTGGTCTCAGCGAAACGGCGATGTTTGCCATCGGAGGACTTCTGAGACATGCTCCGGCACTGCTTGCGTTCTGCTGTCCGACGACTAACAGCTATAAGCGACTGACGCCGGGATTTGAAGCTCCCGTCAACTTGTCTTACAGCTATCGAAATCGTTCAGCAGCAATTCGAATCCCGGCAAACTCCGGGCAGGAATCTCGCCGCCGCTTTGAATTCCGCTGTCCGGATTCGGCGTGTAATCCCTATCTCGCGATGTCCGCCATTCTGATGGCCATGATTGACGGGATTCAAAATCGAGTCTCCCCGGGTCGACCTCAGGACAAGGATCTTTACGATCTGGCTCCGGAAGAACGGGCTGGCCTGGTTTGTACTCCGTCTTCACTGGAAGCCGCGCTGGATGCTCTGGAAAAGAGTCCGGATTTCCTGTTGCGTGGCGATGTGTTTACGCCTGACGTCATCGAACGCTGGATTCAGCACAAACGCGACAACGAAGTCAAAGCGATCAATCAGCGACCGCATCCCTATGAGTTTTCGCTGTATTTTGACTGTTGATCACCGCCAGAACATTTAATTCGCTGACCGATCTTTTGCATTCGCCCGAGGGGTGACTACAATTGTATCTAGTATTCGACCTGCGTGAATGGTGACAGCGTCGGTCGATGCAAGGTTGAAAAAGATAAAGATAAAGATAGTGTCACCTTTCTCAGGAGAAGCAGTCCCATGAGTTCGCCTTACCAGAGCTATGATTCCTACGATGCTCCTCGAGACATGTTCGTCGTCGACGCGCAGTTGAGTGAGCGTCTTGGATTTCTTCGACGCGTCTACGGACATGTCTTTGGCGCGATTGTATTGATGATCGGCATCGAGACATTGCTGTTTACCACCGACATGAACCTCAAACTCATGGCCCTGATGGGGCAGTCGTGGTGGATCAGTCTTCTGGTCTTCATAGTCGTCTCCTGGCTGGCTGAACGTATGGCCTACAGCGGAGCCTCGGCGACGGCTCAATATGCGGGGCTGGGGTTGTTCGTCGGTTTGCAATCACTGATCACAGCTCCAATCCTTACCATAGCCACGATGACGAATCCAAATCTGATTGGTCAGGCGGCATTTGTAACCCTTCTGATCACCGGATCACTGACTCTGTTTGTTGTGCTGTCCAAGGCAGACTTTTCGTTCATGCGAAACGCTTTGTTTCTGGCGGGCCTGGGTCTGTTCGCGATCAGCATTGCATCTGCTATGTTCGGTTTCAGCCTCGGTCTTGGATTTTCTGTCGGCGTCGTCGTACTGATGTGCGGCTACATTCTGTATGAGACATCTCTGATCATGCATCATCTTCCGACAACGGCCCACGTGGCGGGAGCACTGATGATTTTTGGATCGATCGCAGTTCTGTTTCGTCAGATTCTTTACATCCTGTTAAAGCTGAACGACGACTGATGGGTGACGCTTCGGAAATGCTCGGCCTTTTGCAGGTTCCTGAACAGGAATCATTGGTCTGATTCATTGGCTGACGTAACTTTCTGAGCCCTCACCGATCAACTTGGTGTGGGCTCTTTTCGTTTCTGAAAGATTGTCGCGGAATCCATTATGCCAGTCTCTGAAATCGACCAGCAGGCCATGCTCGATTACTCTCTGCAGTTAAGCAGTACAATACCCGACGGCAGCCGAGCGGCATTGGAACTTCTGGCCAGTAAAGCCATTCGCGTCATCGGCGAATTATCTCATGTTGCCCACTCGCATCTCTTGATTATCAAATCACGCAATCGATCAAAGCCAGTGGCAACATTGTGCGCAGAGTGGTCTGCTTCCGGGAGCCTGCCCGTTGGAGCGGCACTGCAGGAAGTCCCGATTCCATTTCTCGGCGAAAGTGCCTTGAAGTGCCTGCAGCAGGGTAACTCTTTCTTCACGACGTTTGATGAGCAAAACAATGCCTGCAGCAAACTGGTCTCCGGCCTGCTCCGCGAGCTGAATCTGACCAGTTACGAGATGATGCCCGTGATTTCAACGGGACAACTGACCGCAATTATCGGACTGGCTCATAACGGCAATAGTGAATTCCTCTGCGATCAGACCCGACGACTGATTCAGCTGACTGGTGGCGTCCTGATGCAGTCGGTACTCTTTGCACGCCGCGAACGAAAACGACGTCGCAGCCACATTCAGTGGAAACGCGTCGCCAACGGAGCTTGTGATTTCGCGCTGCGAGTCAACATGCGGGGAGAAATCATTCGGGCACTTCCCTTCCGACAAACCAATCCTCCGAATGTGAAGGGACTGCTGCTTTCGGAGTTTGTTTCTCCGGGGTCTGCCGAAGCTATTCGTGACATGATTCGTGATGCCTCAGAAACGACTGAGCCGCGATCGCTGCAGATCTTCGGCATCAATGCCAACGGACGACCGTGCTCCTATGCCGTGCGAATCGAACCGCCCTCGCATAAATCACGATCTCGCATCGTAACCTTGTATCTGACAAACAACGATCTCGAACGTGCACACGAAGCAGAACTGTGTGATCTGCGCTCCCAACTGAGCCGAGCGGCAAGACTGAGCATCCTTGGTAACATTGCCACCGAGTTTGCCCACCAACTGGCCCAGCCGCTTCAAGCCATCTCCAATCACGTGTTCACGATTATATCGCGAGTCAAAAAGAACGAATCTCCGGAATCGTTTCTGAAGTGTGTTGAAGCTGTAGAAACCAGTGCCAACCATGCCGGTGATATTATCCGGAGCCTTCGAGATTTCCTGACGAATCGCCGCGTTCCGATCGCCCCGGTTCGCCTCTCCAAAATGATCACACACGCAGTCGCGATGGTCCAAGTTCAGCTGGATCGATTTGGAACCATCATCAATGTGCTTGACCCGGAGGAATTGCTGCACCCAAGGCATGGTCAGGACGTTTACGTCGATGAGGTCCAGACGACTCATGTCCTGATCAATCTGTTGGTAAACGCGATGGAAGCGTGCTCCGATGCGGAAACCCTGCACCCGGAGATTACCATCACAGCCAAACTGGATTCTTCCCGGAAGAATGCGATTGTGGAGGTGTCTGACAACGGTCCGGGGATTCTGCTGAAAAATCCCGATGGCGTGTTTGATCGTTTCTTTACCACAAAATCAGAAGGCTTCGGTATCGGTCTGGCCATCTGTCGCGACGTGATTGAACGCCAACATGGCAGCATTCACGCTCACAACAATCCCGACAAGGGATGCTGCTTCTGGTTTACGCTGTCCCTGGGACCGACCGAAACTCAACTCGATGAGTCGAGTTGATTTTCTGATGGACCGTCAATCATTACTTCGTACCATTGGCGTCTGCTGGAGCCTTTCGCATTTCTTCCTGCACAGCATCAGCCTCGCCAGCCTGAGGTCGGATCATTTCGAAGTATCTTCGAATGGTCTGACGATGCCCCAGCGGGATAGACTCAGATTCTAATGCGGATTCACTGAGTGCTTCATACTGACCGGCTTTTTCACGATACTGTCGCACCGACTCCTGTTCTTCCATCTCACCCGTAATTGTCTCTTTGTCGACATCTCCCTGGCCCGAATCCTGCCCGGTCAGCTTCAACTCATTCCCGGTCTTCTGCAGAGCCGTCTTGCTCCCGGCCATACCGGTCGAGCCTTTGCCCGCTTTGTTACCGCCCTTCCGGCTGCCCTGCGCCAGATTACGACTTTCACTTTCACATTGAGCTTTGCATTCGCCAAGGAATTGACTTTGCTTCTTCAGCAGGTCTGATAACTCCTGTTTCTTTCCCTGCTGCTCACATTCTTCCGCCAGAGCTTTGGCACCTTCTTCAAACTGCTCTTTGTCACCGTTGGAAAGTCCCTTGGTCATTTTGTCGAGACTCTTCTGGATATCCTTCGTCTGATTATGCTCGCCCGCTTTCTGTTGAGCCTGTTCCAGCTTCTCTTTGACAGCTTTCTCTGTCTTGCGGTCCAGTTGCGGCTTTGTCATCTGAGATAGCTCTTCCGCTGCCTTCTGCATGTCGCCCTTCGACAAAGCAGCACCTGCTGCGGCCGTAGGCTCGGCCAATGCCAGGGCTTCGCCAATCTCCATGAGCTGTGATTCGACAGCCGGATCGCTTAACTGCTGCTGCATTTCCTGAAGAGACGCTTCCATCTCCGATAGTTTTGCCAATGCCTCTTTGGGAGTTGTACCGGGAGCAGCCAGAACTTTGAGTTGCTGGTTCATCTCCTCCAGCATCTTGTCGAGTTCCGCGTCCTTATGCTGCTCCTGAAACTCCTTCAGTTCTTCCAGACTCTCAGAAGCCTGAACAGCCTGCTCCGCGACGACTTCATTCACCGTAACAGAAGCCTGCAGAATCTCACGAGGAGTAGCGAGGAATCCGAGCAAAAACACAAAGACTGCTCCGACGACGGCAACGTTCCACGACGGAGGAGCTTTGACAGGCAGAATCTTCTGCAGGTCCACAGATGCCAGATGCGCAGCAGCATCTTCAATCTGAAGTCTGCGAACCGCGTCTTCACCAGGAGCATCCAGGAACTGTAGTGCGGTTTGAATGCGATCCTTCAGGTGACAGGTGCTGTCGATGAACCTTGCCGCAGTGACCAATGAACATGATCGAAGGAACGCAAACCCGATGGCGCCGAACACCGGCACGGCGATGGACACGAGAATCCAGATCCATGAAAATGCGCCGTGGCTCATGATTCGCAGGATTGCCAATACACAGCCAGCACCGACTCCACACAACAGTCCTGTGGAAGCACATTGCCAAAGCCACTGTTGCTGCTGATGCTGCCTGGCAGTCTGCAATTGTTGTTCAAACTTATGCTTCACAAACTCACCCTTGAAGCCCTTAAGGATTCCCTGAGGGCGCTGTGGAACAATCGATCTCCAGACCCCGAATCGGTGGCAGGAGATCTACTCTACGCGAATCATGACTCTACGACTGAGAACGGTCCAGCGACAGACAGAAATTGAACGTCTCTCCACGTTCATCGCGTGCAAATTCCGTTCAACGTCCTCTGTGAGCAGCATGTGGATTGAATCCTGCATTCATGTTGCGTTTAACGGCCAGGCGGAGGCGAAGTCGGACAACGATGTATGCGGCTTCGCCGCTGAATGATTAAGTCAACAGACCGTTTCGGGATGTTGACATCGCTTTCGCGAACAGACGCAGGGAAAACCGTTTCGCCCCGAGAGTGGATTTGCTTACAATCGAACATCCTCCTCGACTTCACGCCCGCCGCCATTCACCGGATCCTGCACATGCCCGTTACTGATGGCTCTGCTCGCAGCTTCAGCACACACACCGTCCTGATGGTCGCGTTCCTCTCAAGTGCTGTTGTGATGGTGCGTGAAACAGCGAACGCTGCCGAAGACCTGCTGTCGCAGGAAACGGAAATCGTTACCGCCATCAATCATTACGTATCAGCCCATCTGGCAAAAAACGGAGTGAACCCCGTTGCTCCAGCTGATGAGGCGACGTTACTCAGGAGGACAATGCTGGATCTGGCCGGACGAATTCCTCACGCATTAGAACGAGATTGGTTTCTTTCTTTGCCTGAAGCCGATCAAAGACGCATGCTGGTTGATCGTCTGATGCAATCTCCGGATTTTGATTTTCATCATCGCAACTGGCTCGACGAATCACTGTTACCCAATCAGCCCTACAACGATGAATTTCGCAACTATCTTCTGACTGCGGTTCAGGGACGCCGTTCCTGGGATACGATCTTTCGGGAGCTGATGAAAGCCGACGTCGCTGATGGCCCGGAGAAAGGAGCCGCACAGTTCCTGA
>CAMAXD010000084.1 GCA_945861975.1 Candidatus Kuenenia stuttgartensis
GGTCACAACGTGTCGCTGGTAGTGGCGCGAGTGGATGATGAGACGCTGAAGAGGACGGACTTTTGAGGTGGCAGAGGGCAGAGCGTTTAACGCCCTGCCCGAGGCGCCGGCTCAATGACGATTACGTGAAGAGTCGGACAGATTTTATGAATGCCGTAGCCTTAAGAATGCCCCGAATTAGCGGACAGCATTAAGAGGCTGACGCCCTGCCGCTCCCTGAAGTTGTGCCACCACCGCATTTCGCACGGTGCCGCGTGACGATTCGCACAGAACGCAGATTGAACGCAGATTGCCGCCTTTAGTCGCCAAACTCGGGAAACTGGACCAATGCGTCCTGTTTTAGGTCGACTGTGAGGCTTTCGCATCCGAACCTTTCACAGAGTGCATGATTCGAGCAGGCTCTTCGCCGGAATCTTCGGCCCGAAGACCCGCTCGGTATGTGGTCTGCATCGCGAGGAACAACTTGCTGCTCCTGTTGAACTCGCGGAAAGGAGATACGTTCTGCCATGTTGCGAACATTACTTGTCCTGACGATGCTGTTGGTTGCTCGACCTTGCTTCGGGCAACTGGATCATGAACAGGAACCGATCAACTACAGCAACGAAAAACCCACCGACCCCGTCGCTCGCCTTGCCGCGCGGCTTGAGGCGGGGGAGATCAAGCTGGATTGGGAACCAAAGCATGGATATCTCACTTCACTGATGCGGCATCTGGAAGTTCCTGCCTCCAGCCAAACGCTGGTCTTTTCGAAAACCAGTCTGCAGATCAGTCGCATTACGCCGCGGACGCCTCGAGCCATCTACTTCAACGATGATGTTTACCTCGGCTGGGTTCAGCGGGGCGATGTTGTGGAAATCTCCGCCGCGGATCCACAACTTGGTGGCACGTTTTATACGCTCACGCAGCACCATGATGAACCGGCACTCATTCAGCGCGAAAACGCGAGGTGCTTACAGTGTCACGGATCAACGCATACTCGGCGAGTTCCTGGACATATCGTGAGATCTGTATTTTCCGATCCGGGCGGGCAGCCGATTTATCGACTGGGAACTCATTTGACCGACGACACAAGTCCCTTCGCTGAGCGGTGGGGGGGCTGGTATGTCACGGGAACCCACGGCAAGCAGCGTCACATGGGAAACTGTGTCATTGCCGATGAAAATGTTTCCGAGAAGCTGGACATGGAAGCCGGCGCCAATCTCACGGATCTGTCGGGACACTTCAACGTCAAACCCTATTTGACCGCTCACAGCGACATCGTCGCTTTGATGGTTCTGGAGCATCAGGCCATGATGCACAACGTCCTGACTGCCGCTAATCACTCGGGGCGCATTACTGCTCGCGATGCAATCATTATGAACAAAGCGCTGGAGCGACCGGAAGATTTTGAATCCGAATCGACAGTTCGCCGCTACGCATCGGCCGCCGAGAGTGTCGTCAAGGCGCTGCTGTTTTGTGAATCGCCTCCATTGACAGACGTGGTAAAGGGTTCGTCGACATTTCAGGAAGAATTCTCCGCGCGAGGTCCGCTGGATTCGAAAGGCCGCAGCCTGCGTCAGATTGACCTGGAGACGCGGGTGTTCAAATATCCTTGCAGTTTCCTGATCACTTCCGACTCTTTTCAGCAACTTCCGGTCGGCGTGAAGACTCGCGCCTGGCAGAGGCTGGATGAGATTCTGTCAGGCAAAGATACATCAGAGAAGTTTGCCCATTTGTCCGCTGAAGACCGCCAGGTGGTTCGAGAAATCCTGACTGATGTCTGCCCGGAAACGCCATTCCGAACGGCGGCAACAGAAAAACTGCCCGTTGGGGTCAGATAGCCGGGGCCAAAGGTTTTCATGAGAGTTGCGGAGCTGGAGCAGCGTCTGCCAAGACTTGATTTTAGGGTCGGATAGGTATTCTTGCCCATCACTGCAATGTCGGACAAGAATGTCCAACCTAAGTTTTTAGGTCTGACGAAGCAATATCGTGGCATAATGGTCTCGGGCAATCGTCGGGTATAAACCGCGACCGCTCGGATAGCCCATTCGTACCATGGGGCAGCAATCCTCACGATCTGCGTCGCCTGGGTGGTTTGGGGGCAGGACGGAGCACCTTGTGTAAAGGAACTCCGACGGAAGCGAATGCGCTGACGACCGCCCCGATGAAGCTGATAATCCTGGATTCTCCGCGAAACAGTATTCTTGCGAGAAAAACGACGTGATACATTTTTGCATCATGACGGGCTGGAGTTGCGCTTGTAAGCTAAAAGTCAGAATGCCGTGCTGGGGAGTACGTGCATTTTGAGGGGCCGGGTTCGTCTGCACGAACATGCTTAACGTTTGCACAGCAGCGATTCAGCCTTCGTTATTTTGGGTCGAAAACAGTGGGATCTGTTTTTTGCAGCTTTGCGGCTGCGCAGAGAGTAGTCCAATGAGCGTTTCTTTTGGAACGGTCAATTCCAGAATGGGTGGATCGGGCGAAGTTCGTCGATCGAGCGATGTCCCTGGGACGGGGCATGCTTCGTTACGAATGTTGTGGACCCTGCGCGGCCTGTGTGTCGCGGGGCTTGGCATTTCGGTGTATTTGGCTTGGACTGCGCTAAGCATGACGCCGGTTTACGGCTGCGGCGGCGGCGATGTGATCGACTGTGGTCACGTTCTAAAAAGCAAATGGTCCAAAGTGTTTGGCATACCGGTCAGCGTCCCGGCTGGTGGTTTATACGCCAGCATGCTGGTGCTGCTGGGATTCGCCGGCCTGAATGCTCCTCGAGCAATGAGGCAGATGGTTTGGAATGCGTTGACCGCCGGAGCTTGTATGGCCGGTTTGGCAGCACTGTGGTTTATCAGCCTCCAGATTTTTGCGTTGAGCAAGATCTGCCCGTACTGTGTAGCGGTGCATACCTGCGGTTTAGCGATGGCGGCGTTAATGCTTCGTAATCGCTTTTCAGAACCTCAGCACAAGAGGATGGCCGCAACTTTCAGTGCGGCAGCTGTCGCAGGGCTGATTACGGTGCAGACCATGACACCGGAACCTGAGGTTTTTCAAGTTATTCGATATGACGAGGTCACTTCTCCCGAAGCTGCGACCACCACGCTTGCTGCCGGTGATTCAGAAAGTGATGTGTTCGAAGCTCCGGGCGAAGTTTTTGCGGCTCCCGGAGAAATGTTCGACGCGCCCGTAGTCGACGAAGCTCCGGCTGTTAACTCCGCGAGCACCACGACGGAAGAATCTGGCGAAGCTGTAAAGGCCGAGTCGACTCAACCAGTTGCCTCGACTTTGTTATTGCTGGTTCCACCTCGCTTGTTGAACCTGACTCAGATTGCGTTTAGCGGTCAGAATGCCACTGCTTCTGAGGGCGAACAGCCGGCTGAAGCGGCTGCGGTCGCCGAAGGGGAGAATGCCGCTGGAGCCGCAGCGACAACGGCTGAAGACAGTAAACCAGCGGCTGATGCCTCAACTCCAGACAGCGAGACTGAAGCGACAGAAAAGAAGGACGAGAAGGCTAAAGAAGCCAAAGCTGAAGTCACTCCAGCCCCACCGGCTCGAAAGTTGATCACCGTTGCTGGAAATCGAGTTACACTCGACGTCAAGCAATGGCCATTGCTGGGGCAGGCGGAAGCTCAGTACGTCTTCGTGGAAATGTTCGACTATACGTGTCCTCACTGCCGGAATACTCACAACGCGATCAAAGGAGCATTCGAAAACTACGGCGACAGACTCGCGATTCTGGCTCTGCCGGTTCCACTGGAGCGCGCCTGCAATGATGCCGCGAGTGGCGGTGGGCATCCGGGATCCTGTGACCTGGCAAAGATTTCCATCGCTGTCTGGCGAGTCTCCCCAGATAAGTTTCACGAGTTCCATGATTGGATGTTCGAGACGACTCGGTCGCCCGCGTCGGCTCGTGCCCAGGCTGAGAAACTTGTCGGAGCAGAAAAATTCCGGAAGGAATACTCCTCGAAAATTCCGTCCGAGTACGTAAAACGACACGTGGACTTGTACAAGAAAGTCGGCCAGGGCTCGGTGCCCAAACTGCTGTTCCCGAAATCTACCATCAATGGTGAGATCAACAGCAAGTCCACGATGGTCAGCACCATCGAACGGGAACTGCGCGACGTTGCTGTAAAGTAACGTTTGCCCCGATTCAATCTTGAATGGGGTGCCGTACCGCACAGATTGACGCAGAGGAGAAAATTCGGAAAGCAGACCTTTCCGGATTTGGTCAGAGCCAACTATGTCAGATCGCTGGGATTTGATTCGCGTTTCATTGGCTCGACGTTTTTATCTCGCCACGATTCTGCAAGCGGCAGTGGTGCTCGTTGCATCAATCGTGTTGTGTTATGTCTTTGGACGACAGCCTCCGGCCGAGAAACTACGGCTGCCCTGGGCCTTCGGTTTCAGTACGATTTTTCTGGCCGTCGGCAGTTGGTACATGGAACGCGCTCATGCGTTCGTGAAGCGAGAACGCCAGTCGGAGTTTCGGCAAGCCCTTTTATTGTCACTCGGATTTGCGTCAGCATTCGTGGCAGTGCAGGGCTACGGCATGTGGGCAATCGACAAAGGCGTGCGAAATCCGGCCGCCTCGCAACTGGGGGTACACGGCTTCGTGATCATGCTGACGGCCCTGCATGGGATGCATTTCATCGTTGCTCAGTCCATTTTATTGTGGGTCACGTTATCGGCCTTCGCGGATCGATACGACCATGAATACTTTTGGGGCGTGACGTTCGCGAAATGGTTCTGGCATGCACTGGGAATCATCTGGGTGGGAATCCTGTTCGTCTTCACGATGGCGTTTATCGCCTGAGACGAGACATTGCTCTGCTACGCAATTCTGCGTTGCGGATTCCGAAGAAATGTGAAAGCTCCGGAATTGTGCCACGAACGAAGCCCCTCGGAAGCAAACGGCGCCGAAGATTCTCGAAACGAGCTACGTATTCATTCGGTGCGGCCACGATCGAAGAAATGATGTGAATAATGGATCCCGCGAACACCCGGCAACAATCGAGCCCGGCCGAAGAATACGCTTGATTCTGGTTCGCCCGAGGTTTTGCTTTCGAATAGCGATCGGCGAGCATAGAATCCTACGATGACGTTTATTGCGTCCCCGTTCAAATCCTACCCGTACTCGGCATCCCTCCCACCGCACCGAGAAATCATCATGTCACGTTTTTCTGCTTATCTTCAAGCACGTGCAGCACTGTGCCTGTTGCTTTGGTTTGCGGTTAGTGTCAACGCAAGTGCTCAGGTGGACTTCAATCGGCAGGTGCGTCCGATCCTTGCGGAGCATTGTCTCCAGTGTCACGGGCCCGACGGCGAAAAACGCAGCGCGGATCTTCGTCTGGATGTTGAAGCCGATGCAAAAAAATCCTCCATCGTGGCTGGATCGCCAGGCGACAGCGAATTGATGCATCGGATAAGCTCGACAGATCCTGACACGGTGATGCCACCAAAGGAAACCGGAAAAGTTCTGACCGAAGCGCAGAAAGAAATCCTGAAGCAATGGATTCAGGAAGGCGCGAAGTATTCGAGTCATTGGGCGTTTCAGCCAATCGCGAATTCGGACGACCTCTTAAAGGCATTTCCAACATCTAACGCAGACAAGTCGCCGGTTGATCGCTTTCTGATGCAGAAACTGGAGCAGGCAGGTCTCGCGTACTCCAAGCCAGTCAGTCGAGCGCAATATATTCGAAGAGCGACTTTTGATCTGACCGGATTGCCTCCCACATGGGCTGAGGTCGAAGCGTTTGAGAATGATACGGCCGCCGGAAGTGAAGAACGTCTGATCGATCGACTGCTGGCATCCCCACGCTATGGTGAACGCTGGGGACGACACTGGCTGGACATCGCAAGGTATGCGGATACTCACGGAGGCGCGGCCATCGGCTTCACATCCTTCCCGTTCTCTTACACATATCGCGACTATGTCATCAATGCGTTCAACAAGGACCTGCCGATTGATCGCTTCGTGAAGGAGCAGATTGCCGCGGATCAACTGGGACTTCCTGACGGTGATCCTGCGCTGGCGGCGTTGGGATTTTTGACGGTCGGTATGCAGTTTCGCAACTACCATGACACGATCGACGATCAGATCGATGTGGTCACTCGAGGACTCATGGGGCTGACCGTCACGTGTGCTCGATGTCACGACCACAAGTTCGATCCGATCCCCACTGCGGACTACTATGCGTTGTACGCGGCGATTGCTCCAAGCAAATCTCCACCGGAGCTTCCGGCCATCGGTGCTGTGACTGATGAGCAGGCTCGCCAGCAGTATGAACGCGAACTTGCGGACCTGAAACTGAAGGTTCAGCAGTTTGCAAGAGAGCAAAACGAAGTCCTGAGAAATCGTCTGCGAATGCAGGTCGGGCTGTACCTTGCAGAGATTGCCAAAGGCATCGGCGAGCAGGACCTGTCGACTCAGTTTCTTTCGTATCGCACAGACGACATTCGTCCCTTAGTTTTCAATCGCTGGCGGACGTGGCTGGCGGGAATGAGCAAAGAGGATCCGGTCTTTGGTCCGTGGCTGGAAATGCAGTCGTGGGGTTCAATTCCGGAAGCAGAATTTCAGACACGACGCGACGAGTATCTCGGTCGACTTTCAGCAGAGCTGGACGCGATCGGACGAACTCCGGACAAACTGCACGCCTTGCGTGGTGAACCGCTGAAATGGAACCCATTCGTTGTGGATGCATTGGCTGAACAGAAGCCGAGTTCATTGAGCGCCGTGGCGACAGTGTACGGAAAAGTATTCGCCGATCAGCAGCGAACCTGGTTACAGGCGTTACTGGAATCGTCATCAGAAGCCGCTGCCGGTGGAACAGTCCTGCCTGACGATCACCCGCAGCATCAGGTCATTAACAGTCCGTCGCATCGCCAGATTCGACATCATCTGTATGCTGCCGGATCTCCGTTTGATCTGTCCGACGAAGACGCCATTCGCCTTACGAACCGCACCATTGCGGACCTCGCCAGTGGCAAGAAGGGGGCGATTCATCAATTGAATCTGGCATCACCGGGATCTCCTCCGCGAGCGATGATAGTAACAGAAGATGCGTTGCCAAAACCGACGCACATCTTCCTGCGAGGCAACCCGTTGGCACGAGGAGAAGTCGTCGAGGCACGATTCCTGTCTTCATTGCCGGGCGATCATTCCAAAACCTATGAATCGGGCCAGCGACGTCTCGGACTGGCCCAGTCGCTGGTGGCGCAGAATAATCCGCTGACGGCACGCGTGCTCGTGAATTGGGCGTGGCAGAATCATTTTGGAATGGGGCTGGTCAGGACACCCGATGACTTTGGAACTCGCGGGCAGGCGCCGACACATCCTGAGTTATTAGACTATCTGGCCGATCAACTGCGAAAGAACGGCTGGTCATTGAAGTGGCTGCATCGACAGATCATGCTCAGTCAGGCGTATCATCAGGGGGCCGTTGAGAATGAACAAAGTCGCCAGCTTGATCCCGAGAATCTCTTGCTGTGGCGTATGCCGCGTCGGCGTCTGGAATTCGAAGCGATGCGTGATGCCATGCTGGCGGCGTCCGAAGAACTGGATGTCACGATGGGCGGTCGTCCGATCGACCTGAATTCTTCACCTGCAGTTCCTCGCCGCAGTGTTTATGGCTTTGTGAATCGCGATGTCATCGCCAATCTGATGAGCACTTTTGATACGGCCAATCCGAATGCATGTACCGCGCGACGTCCGGAAACCACTGTTCCTCAGCAGACATTGTTTGCTCTCAATTCCGACTTTATCCAGGATCGTGCTGCTCGACTTGCAGTGTTAACGAAGGAAATGAAACCGGCGTCGGACGCCGAGCGAATCACCGTCATGGTTCGAAAGGCACTTGGTCGAAATCCGAACGATTCAGAGATTGCTCAGGCCGGCACGTTTATGACAGAAGCAACTGCCCACACAACGACGCCGGAAGGTGCGGCAGCAGATCCCGAACGTGGCTGGGTTTTGTTGGCTCACGCACTGTTGGCGTCGAATGAATTCACGTTTCTGGATTGAATGAAAGTAAGACAAGGTGACAAACATGTTCAATCAATCACGACGACATTGGATGCAGACCTGCGGCATGGGATTTGGCGGGCTCGCGTTGGCCAATATGCTGCAGGATCCTGCGAATGCCGAAGATTCGGGCGGAGCGATGCGGACTCATTTCCCAGGCCGCGCGAAGCATATCATTCATGTGTTTCTGAACGGCGGAGTTTCTCAGGTCGATACGTTCGATCCGAAGCCCGAGCTGACCAGGCTGGCAGGACAGATGCTGCCATTCGAGAATCTACAGACGGAACGCAAGACCGGCGTCGCATTGCCGAGTCCGTTCAAATTTGAAAAGCACGGCCAGAGCGGCATTGAGGTCAGTGACATCTTTCCTCATCTTTCGAAGTGTGTCGACGAAATGACTGTGATTCGGTCAATGTACGCCGAACTCCCCAGCCATGAAATGTCGCTCATGCTGATGAACACCGGCGACCAGCGTCTGGTGCGTCCAAGTCTTGGCTCATGGTTAACGTGGGGCATGGGATCCATCAACGAAAACCTGCCCGCGTTCATCGCGTTGTGTCCGGGAGGAATGCCGGTGGGTGGAGCTGGAAACTGGCGATCCGCGTTTCTGCCGGGGGCGTATCAGGGCACTCGCATCGACACATCGAACGCGGATCCGACACGGCTGATTGACTTCCTGCAGAACAAGCGACTCTCTAACGTTGAACAGTCAAAACAGTTTGCCTTTCTGCAGCAGTTGAATGCTCAACATCAGGCCGATCGTCCGGGCGAAGCTGCGATTGAATCACGGATCAAATCGTTTGAGTTGGCGTTTCGAATGCAGACAGAAGCCAGTGATGCATTTGATATCTCACAGGAGCCGGAACACATTCAGAAAATGTACGGCGAGGGACCTCAGAATCGTCAGTTGCTGATGGCTCGCCGACTGGTGGAACGCGGCGTGCGATTTGTCCAGACATGGCATGGTGATATGCAGCCGTGGGACAGTCATTCGAACATTAAGGACGAACATCGACGTGTTGCCAGCCAATGCGATTCAGGACTGGCCGCGTTGATTACAGACCTCAAGCAGCGAGGTCTGCTGGATGAAACTCTGATTTTATGCACGGGCGAATTTGGTCGCACACCGTCTGTGGAAATGGGGCAGGATGGATCCGGAGCAAGCCAGGGTCGTGATCATAATCACTGGGGCTTTTCGCTGTGGATGGCCGGTGGTGGGATTCGTAAAGGCATGGTTTACGGAGCCACTGATGACTTCGGCTTCAAGGCCGTTGAGAATCCCGTCTCCTCCCATGATCTGCATGCGACGATTCTGCATCTCATGGGCTACGACCATCAGCGGATGACTTATCGCTATGCGGGCCGTGACTTTCGACTGACGGACGTGCATGGGGAAGTGGTTCATCCGATTATTGAAGGTTAAGCCTTGCCTGCAGTTGACGCGAGCAGGCAGCAGGATGAGTGACCGGCAACGCAGGTACACCCAGGAATTGAGAAACTCGCCAGCCACGTCTCCAGTGCCGTGGTACCTCGCAACCCGGAAATCATCTTGCTATGTTGGGCAGAGTCAGCAGTTCCGGAGAATGACAGCACGAGAATCTCAGTGAAACAGATTGTGTCACCGAGCATCGGCGATTTCTTCGGCAACAGTCTCCGCTGTTCACATTCCATCCAATTCATAACCCTTTGAAGGTCAGCGCGATGACATTTTCACGTCGTCAATTATTCACGGCCGCATCAGCTGCGGTTTGTTGCGTTTCGGGATTATCAAATCTGACGGCGGCCGATCCGCCCAAACGAACTGGCAGCCCGTTGCTGAAGCTCAGCCTTGCCGGTTACTCTTTCAATTCGATGTTCGCGAAACGCGGAACGCCGGACGAAATTTCGAAGGCGGAGATGAACATCGAGAAGTTCATCGAATACTGTGCCGCTCAGGGACTCGGAGCGACAGAACTAACCGGTTATTATTTTCCAAAGGTGATTACTCCGGAGTACTTATTGTCGATACGAGCGATGACTCATCGACTGGGGCTAAGCATTTCCGCAACAGCGATCGGCAATGACTTCTGTCTGGTCGAAGGGGAAGCTCGCCAGAAGCAACTGGCAGAATGTCGCGAATGGATTGACTACGCTTCGATTATGGGAGCACCAGCAATTCGGGTTTTCGCTGGAAAAGTCCCCAGTGGTGACAGTGAAGATGCGGCGATTGAACGATGTGCGGCAGGCATCAATGAGTCATTAAAATACGCGGCCACGAAAGGCGTATTCTTAGCTCTGGAGAATCACGGCGGAATCACAGCGACTCCGGAACAGATGATGAAAATCATCGACAAGATTGAGACTTCGCCGTGGTTCGGCGTGAACTTTGACAGCGGCAATTTCCAGACCGACGATCCGTATCGAGATCTCGCGAAAATCGCCCCCTACGCGGTGAATGCTCAGATTAAGGCTTCGATTTCCGTCAATGGAAAGAAGCAGCCGGCCGATTACGCGAAGATTATCGAGATCCTGAAGAACGCTGGCTATCGCGGCTTTGTGGCCCTGGAGTACGAAGAAGCCGAGTCCCCGTTTGAAGCCATTCCAAAGATCCTGGAACAGCTGCGACCATTGTGCTCGTGAGCTGAACGAAAACGCTCGACCGGACCTTGCAGGGAATGGCCGAGAAGGTCGTTGTTCTAATCGCCCCCGACCCCGCGTCGGGGGTTTAACGGCTTTTGCACCATCAAGAACAGGACTTTCAGTGGTGCAAAAGCCCGCAGGCCCCTGAGGCAGGCTCAGGGGGGGGGGATTAAATCAACAGGCCGCGAGCGTCGTCGTGATGCCTGACGAGTGCAATCAGACGCGAAGATGTTCGATCGCTTCTTTGGCTGACATGATGTAACTGACGTAGAACGGCCCGAACTCGGCATAGTTCGCGGAGGCCTTATCAAAACGCATGGTGTAGACGATTTCCTTGATGTGTTCCGGAGCACGACTCCACAAAGTCACGCCCCATTCCCAGTCATCAAAGCCGGTCGAAGCGGTGATCAACTGAGAGACTCGCCCGGCGAACTTGATTCCTGATGTGGCGTGTTCGGCCATGAGATCGCTGCGGAAGCTGAATGGTTCAGCGTACCAGTTCGCCATGGGATGGCGCGCTTTATTCATTGGATAAAATGTCATCACCGGAAATGGCGGAAGATCCGGATACAGACGCTGCTGGTTCATCGCCGGAAGTCGCTGTTTGTAAGCATTCAGCTTGGCCTGGAAAGCAGGATCTTCGGGTTTGGTTCCCTCGCGAACGAGTCGGTTTGAATACTGTTCGATCGTCGGAACATATTCGCTGACTTCAGTGATCGAAACAAAAGAATAAGTCGGCTCCAGAACTGTCCCCAGTCGACTGGCGCGAAGCCGTTGAGTAATCGCGTCAATTTTCAGCGGATCAGGATCCATCATCATCAGGCCAAAATCAGCACGATGCCCGGAGACGACAGACACCTGCATACGGACAGGAACATATTCTCCCTCCGGATTGAGGATCTCTATCACCTCAGCACGGCCATGAGCCCGTTCTGCCGGATCAAGATCCATCAGGGCCTGCTGGTTAACTCGGTAGTAAATATGAAGACAGTGCCAACCTTCCGTCATCAGTACTGTTGGGGCAGGCAATGGAGCAGAACTTCCATGAGGGCGTTGCACAGTGATCTCTTTCTGTGATAGTCACGTTATCTGTGATAGTCACGTTATCTGTGATAGTCAGCGTTTGGCGGTCTTCAATATCACTGGCGGCCAGCTTCAACCTATGACGGGTTCAGGCTTTGCCCGATGATCGTCCCTATGATACGCGACAACGGCCAGTATTTCACGGATGTTTCCCGATTGAGAAATCACAGTGACGACCGCAAAAATCGGTGAGTTCTGCCTGTTGAGACAGACTTTGCTGCTGGTTGCGACTCATGTTCAATGTCGGGCAGGTGAATGTGCTCCATCCCATGACGCACTGAATTGAGAAGTTTTCGTGTTCTGGAATCGTCAGGATGACAGGCCGCCGGGTGATTTGCCTCACACTGAGTTTGAATTTTCTTTGCAGAATTGCCGCGTGATTCTGAGTTAATCGAAACTCGATTTCCAGCGGTTCATCACGTATGCTCGAGGTCGAATCGCCGTCAAGGATCAGCGAGTTGCGGTTGAGAAAGAGATTGCTCAGAGCGCGATGCAGAGCTTCTTTCGAGCCGCAAAGGCGGGGCGATTTAGAACGCTCACGAATAGCGACGAGCTCTTGGGCGAGTGTCGTGAGCGAATCGACACCCGCCGGACGAAGTCCTTTGGACCATTGCCGTAAAGCGAATGGAAGGATTTGAAGTCACTGAGATCGCCGCGGAAATGAGCTTGTCAGTCGCCACAATCAAACGCAAACTCGCAAGGATCCGTGACCTGTGGGCTGCGGATGCTCGGTAGGAACAGGCCTGCAGTGCAGATGGTGAGCCTGCGTTCGCTTGGGCTCACTTGTCACACCCTACAGAGAATCGCTGGCGAACTTTGCCACACCGGATGCCTACCTGGACAGCGCCATGTTTGAACAGTCGGAATCACCGAAGTTGCCTTTTGATCAATGTCTGCCGCGTGAACAACGCCCCTTCTCCCCCTCGGGGGAGAAGGTGGCCGTTAGGCCGGATGAGGGGGCTCTCTTAGAATGCAGCGTGCTAAAACGGTCCCCTCACCCCGGCCCTCTCCCCCAATTTTTTTGCAAGAACGCTGACATATGACACCACGCTGCATCCGCAAAATAATCGGGGGAGAGGGGGCAACATGGCGCTGTCCAGCCTACCACTCATCCAGTTGATCCGCGTCGATCGTTGGGCAATCATCGTTGGCGTTCATGCGATCTATCGCCGCGTCATCCTTAAACCCAGAGCCAGTTACGAGACAGACAACGGTTGCATCGGGATCAATCTCACCAGCGGCCGCGGCCTGAAGTGCTCCGGCTAATGCGGCCACGCCTGCGGGTTCCGAGAACACACCTTCTTCTCGCGCCAGTCGTTTTTGCAAAGCCCAGACATAGTCGTCAGCTACCAGATGTCCGATGCCACCAGTGGCACGGCATTCGGTGACGGCGATATCTCCGTCAATCACGCTCGCGACCTGCAGGCCACTGATTTTTGTCGTACACATGACCGTTTGAGCTTTGAGCAAACCCTGTCGTAACGGCCCGGCGACAGTGTTGTTTCCCTCCGGCTGAACACAATGGACCGCCGCTGGTTTCGAGAGAACTCCGTCGATAACCAACTGCTGAAATCCGCGAGCCGTTGCGATACAAAGTCCACCACTTCCTGCCGGACAGAAGACGTGATCGATCAACGACGGAGATTGTTCCGCCAGCTCAAAACTGATCGACTGAACTCCCGACATTCCCGCCGGACTGTACACAAACGCGCTGATCTGAAGAGCGTTTCCGGGACGTTGACCGATCGCCAATAATCGACTGAGAACCTGTTCAGAAATGGTGGGATCGGTCCCGAACCGTCGAATACGTGCGATCTTCGCCCCGTAGGCCATCATCTGTTTCAGTTTCCCCAGTGGCGATCCTTCGACGATCGCGATGCGGCAGTCGATTCCTGCGGCAGCACAATACGCTGCCAGCGATGCTCCGGTGTTACCACTGGATGTGGCAATGCAACGCGTTTGACCGTTGGCCACCATGTGAGAAATCGCCGACGAAGCGAAGCGATCTTTGTAAGAGCCCGATGGATTACAACATTCCAGCTTGAAGAACAAATTCTTCAGACCAGCCTCCGGACCGATCCGGCGAGATCTCACCAGCGGCGTGTTCCCTTCACCCAGTGTGACCTGAGCAGATTCAGGAAGAGCGTCGAATTTCTGACTCCAGCGCCAAATACTCATTGGATTGTGTCCCTGGTTGAACGGCAGAACGGTTTGACAATAAGCAAAAGCTATAAGATCGTGGCCTCACCGGCGGCAGGAAAGAGAACCCGCTGTTCACCGATACGGCAGAACATCGCTGCCGTATCGGATCACAAAAGCTTCACGCTCCGAAAAGTTCCTGCCGCATGATGCGTCGACTCTCGCCGCCGCAACTAACCTTTCTCTTTTGACCTTGTTCTTACTTCTGCTCCTCAGCTTTAAAGTCTCCGGCCTGAACAATAAACAAGCGTTGGGGGTCGATATGCTTCTTCAATGCAGCGTTGACTTCTTCGACCGTCAGCTTACTGATCTTGTCTTCGAACTCGGCCACAAATGTCATATCGCGACCAATGAATGCGTACGCTTCAAGCGTTTGCACGATTGCTCGATCTTCCGTACGCTGGACCTGTTGTTCCTGAAGATAACCGGCTTTGGCCGCTTCCAGTTCTTCCGCAGTAATACCGTTGTCCAACAGCTTTTTTAGTTCGTCCTGAATGGCTTCGTGAACCTTGGACGCATTGTCCGGATTTGAGATCGCGAACAGGAAGAACGTCGTTCGCTCATCGACGGCCGACGGTTGCAGACTGGACTGCACGGAGTATGAAAGTCCTTCCTTCTGTCGCAATCGATCACCCAGTCGTGAAGAAAGACCGCTGCTTCCCAATACGAAGTTTCCGATCGACAACGCCGCATAGTCTGGATGATCATCTCGCATCGGGATTGTCATTGCCGCGATGTAAGCAGCGTTCGGCTTATCCGGCGTCAAGATTTGTTCACGATCACCCTTGTCGTTGTTCACGGAAACTCGAGCCAGTCGCTCGAACTTAACGTCGGAAGACCAACCCTGAGTGAACTCGTCAACGACGGGCAGCAACTGCTCCGGATCGAAGTCACCGACGATGGTAAGTTCGCCGACAGCCGAGGACAATATGCGTGAATAGACATCTTGAATCTGTTCGACAGTAACCGCTTTCACGCGTTCGGCTTCTTCGTCCATGGTTGGCACATAGCGAGGATCATCAACCGCATAGGGTGACATCTTGCGGCTGACATTTGTCATGGCCAAAGCAATTGGATCGGACATCTGCTGATTAATCTGAGCAATCTGCTCTTCGCGGATGATCTCCAGCTCTTCTTTCGGGAAGAGTGGATGCTTCATAATCTCCTTCACAATCTCCAAAACCTTCGCGACGTTTTCACGGCTTGTCTGCACAGAGACTGACAAGACGCCCGGGGTTCCAGAAACCCGCAACTGAGCCCGGTAGTTATTAAGTTCATCCGTGACCTGCTGACGCGTCATGTTCTCTGAGCCACGATTCAGCATCTGCGGCAGCAACTCGGCAGCCACGGCCAAGCCCTTCAATGCTTCTGCATTACCGTATCGGAAGTTGAGTCGCAGATTGACGATGGACCCTCGAGTCTTCTTTGGGAGCAGCGTCACTTTGATTCCGGAAGACAGAGTCGAACGAGCGAGCCGCTTTTCGATCGCCAACGGATCCACATCGAATTCTTCACCCTGAGCCACATCGGATCGGCCCTTGTAGTCGCCAATCATCGCGGCCAAATCCGGTGTTGCCGGGATGGTTGCTCGCTGAGCTTCCTTCGTCGGTTCATAGACGCCGGCCGTCCTGTTGTTGCGAACCAAATAGGTGGCAGCCACACGAGTCACATCTTCCGCCGTCACTTTTTCCAAGCGGTCGCGGTAGAGAAAGAACAGACGCCAGTCGCCCTGAGCTGACCAGTCGCTGAGTTCAATCGCAACACGTTGAGAATCGGCGACTGTAAGTTCACGCTGCTTCAGAAGTTCAGACCGAGCACGTTCGACTTCTTCTGGAGTGAAAGCTTTCTCAGCAGTGCCTTCGCCCGATTCGATTAAACTCTGAATCAGAGCTGTCCCGTCGGTTCCCTGAGTCGCCTCGGCCATAAACATCAGGATGCCCGGATCGTGGAGGGCGAACGTCATTCCAAAGACGCTGGCGGCAACTCGACGCTTGACCAGAGATTCATAAAGCCGACCGGCAGGTTCGCTGGTCATGATCGTGGAAAGCACATCCACTGCGGCAAAGTCCGGATGACCGCCGGAGGGAATATGATAGAGCGTCGCCGCCAGAGCCACCTCGCCGACGCGTCGCAACGTCACCATGCGTTCGCCGTCCTGAGCCGGTTCTTCAGTGTACGTTGGCTCAAGCTTCCGGTCAGGACGTGGAATAACTCCGAAGTAGTTCTTCACGAACTCCAGCGACTTCTTCTCATCGAACTTACCCGCGATCACCAGAATCACGTTGTCGGGCTGATAATACTTCTGATAAAAACGACGCAGGTTATCGGCTGGAACCTTTTCGATATCTGCACGGTTGCCGATTGTTGTCTGGCCGTAATTGTGCCATTCAAAGGCCGCCGCCGTTACACGCTGCATGAGAACTCGCTGCGGACTATTTTCCCCGCGTTCGAATTCGCTGCGGACCACAGAAAATTCTTTAGCCAGATCTTCTGCGCTGATGAAACTGTTCACAAGCCGATCCGCTTCCAGCTTCAATGCGAACTCGAGGTTCTCGTCGCTGGCCGGCAGAGTTTCGTAGTAGTTGGTGCGGTCAAGCCAGGTCGTTCCGTTGAACTCCGCTCCTCGTTCCTGCAATGACTTGGGAATATTCTGATGCGTGGGTGTTCCTTTGAAGACCATATGCTCCAGAAGGTGAGCCATCCCAGCTTCGCCATAACCTTCATGGCGTGACCCGACGAAGACCGTGAGATTCACGGTCACTTTCGGACTGGACTTATCCGGGAAGAGCAGCACCTTCATGCCGTTGTCCAGATGAAACTCAGAAATCCCTTCCACCGAGCGAATCAGGGCCGGTTCACCTTCTGTAGCCATCAGCGGCTTGAAGCTTGAGAGCACACATAACGCAACCGCAACTCGCAGAACCATCGAGTCCATTTTCATATCAGCAGTCCTTTCAAAATATTGGCAACCCGCCGGATTGTAGCGGCCTCCGCAGTTTTCACATGGGTAACGGCGAGATCTTTACGGCCCCTGATAAAACCAGGACAGCCCCTGACCAAACCGGGCCCCCAATTCAGCAAACGGCAACTCATGACGAAGATTGTACTTACTCCGCTGCGGCCACCACGGGGGCAATCATCTGAATCAAACACCCCGCGAACACTCGTCCTCAATTTGTGCCGCTCGCAGAGTAGATCGGAGCCAGTCCCATTTGCTCCA
>CAMAXD010000085.1 GCA_945861975.1 Candidatus Kuenenia stuttgartensis
CCAGTGGCCGTTCAGGGAAATCGATGCGGATCACTACTTCGATTCGTTTCTCGACGGGAGTTTTTCATTTGCACGAGAGTTTCAGTATCGCCGTGATGGAAAACTGATCGGCCTTGGCCTGGTTGATATGACCCGGAACGTGATGTCCAGCATTTATTTCTTCCACGATCCCGAACTTCGCAGCGACGGGCTTGGCACCTATTCCGTGTTGCGTGAGATTGAGGAAGGCCGAGCTCATGGACGGCAGTGGCTGTACATGGGCTACTATATTCAGGACTGCGGATCGATGAACTACAAGAATCGATACCGTCCCAATCAGATTCTGCAGCGATACGTCAGTGACGAGGAAACACCGGTCTGGCAATGACAGAGATCTCGCTGTTGCGCTCCGGCATCACAGAATTCATACGTGTCAGCGCTAAGACTGACATTGTGTCGTGACCGTTTGTAAACCTTTGAACGATGCGATGTTGACTTTTGACAACACGGGCCATACCGCAAATTTTTGAATTGGCCTTGCGACGCGCCTTCCACTCCATCCGCGACCGTTCGAAAGGGCTTTGTTGCAGGTCAACAACACACAAGTCGGCGGGAAGATGGCACGCCAACTGCCTAAGTGAAATCCAGATCTGAAACAACTTCGCAATGAAAAGACCCGGCTGACTCCATCGGAGTGACCGGGTGTCACAAAAAAGTTGCTCTGGATTTATTATGCGATCAGCAATGGCGGGATCGTGTTCTTTCAAAAATGTTCGGAATACAAAAAGAGAGTAGAAAAATGTTGAAGACTCTGTGGAACGACGAATGCGGTGTTATCCTGTCAGCAGAATTGGTTCTGGTCGCAACCATTCTGGTTCTTGGAATGATTGTTGGCCTGGTTGAACTGCAGAGTTCAATCGTGTCGGAGCTGAGCGACCTGTCCGGTGCGTTTGGTAACCTCGATCAGTCTTATCAGGTTTCTGGCTTTGCCAGCTACAAGGACGACTGCGACACGAAGGCACGCACTTATGGTGCATCCTACAGCGACCAGGCCGACGCCTGCGACTGCGACAGCAACCTGAGCATCGTTTGCAGCGACTCAGGCGAAAAGTAATTCGCACAGGATCAGCACGAATCGAAGATCACGACGAGGCAGCGCCGCATGGCTCTGCCTTTTTTCGTTGGATTAGAAAAGTGTTCAGGAACTCTTTTGTGAACTCGTTGAGCGGCACTTTTTGCCGAATGATCGATATGGCAACGATTGCATCTGCTTTCCCGGTCGCCTACGACGCACTTCCTGCCGAACTGAAACGCTGGTCGCTCGTGTCTTCAGCAATGACACCAGAGAGACGCCTGAATCGCGTTGACGCCACAAGCCAGCAAAGACTAATTTCTCCCCAAAGCAGGACTCTGCATTAACAAAGTTTTCGTTGAGCTGACAACTTCGCTTCATCCCAGTGAGAGTTGTGAGTCATCCCAATTCCGACAGATAAAACGGTAGCCGTCTTTCCAATCAGACGGCCTTCCGGGGCGTCCTCCCTCTGTTGACATGTGGTTCACCGAGAGAAATCTGGTTCGGTAGTGTGATCAGAACTGACCACTGATCCACTGCCGGCAATCAGATCTTCAAAAAACTTTGATCCGTGCAGTGTTTGAAATGCTCGGCTGTCTCTTCCCTTTCCGGGGGGTGAACACTGCCGAAGCGATCATCTGCTTTATTTTCCCTTCTTATCCCGCAGTAGCGTTCGACCACTGATGACTTTCCGAGCATCAGGGCTTCGAGGGTTTACTGTCCTGTCAATAACGGCATTAGCATTGAAGGAACTGCGACAGCAGCATCCCCAGTGCCGGTGCGCCCTTCCTGATTTCTCCGGTTTCATGAGTCCTTAACCTGCTATCCGCAGGCCTGGATATCCATGCACGGGTGAAATGTCCTGCAAATCTCCTGACAGTCGTCATTTTCCAGTGTCGACGGAGTTTTCCCATGTCGAACCTCGCCCAGCCTCCTGCTGCTGAAGGTCTTCGCACCTCTGCGCCTCCTTCGCAATTCGACAAATCTATTCTCGAGATACTCAGGGCACCGCTGTGCTGCCTGCTGATTTCTTCCCTGTTCTGCGGTTGCGCGTCCGGGTTGATGTCGATGCCGGGTGCGGCCATGATGGGGAATCGATTTTCGAAAGCGGAAGAGAAAAAAGCGGAAGAGGACAGCAAAAGCAAGAAGAACAAGAAACGTGACAAGGAAGAAGATAACGATTTCGGCAATCACATCGATACGCCCTTGCTCCTGGAATACATGAGCGTTCAGGGGAACACGATGATCGTGCTCCGCGGAGTCGGTCTTGTGACTGGCCTGAACGGGACTGGTGGTGATCCTTCGCCGTCTGCGTTGCGAACTCAGCTTCAGAACGAGATGAATCGGCGTGGCGTTAAAGATTCGAAGAAGATTCTCGCATCACGCGACACCGCGATGGTTGTCGTCACGGCTTACCTGCCCGCCATGGTGCGCAAGGGTCAACGGTTCGACGTTCGTGTCGCACTGCCACCGAACAGTAATGCTAAAAGCCTCAAAGGTGGCTGGCTGCTCGAGACACGCATGTTTGAAGAGCAGAATGTTGAGGGCCGCGGATCACTTAAAGGTCACAACTATGCGGTTGCCGGCGGAGCGATCCTGACCAGCCTCGGAGTGAAAGACAATCGCGAGGAACGTCAGGCGGAACTGATGTCCGGAGCCATTCCCGGGGGAGCCATCTCGTTAACCGATCGCGATCTCAGCATTATCCTGCGAACCGAAAAACGGGGCAGTCGAAACAGTCTGCGAGTCGCCGAAGCCGTCTCACAGCGATTCTATCGATACAACAAATACGGCCAGCGAATTTCCTGTGCCGAAGCCAAAGACGATGCACGCGTCGTTTTGAAAACGCATGACCAGTACATCAATAACTTTCCTCGATATCAGGCAGTGATTCGGAATCTGGCACTGAATGAATCTGATGTTGCACGTCGCATGCGAATGGAAATGCTGGCCCGCGATATTCTGGATGTGGAAAAATGTCAGAACATCGTGTCCGGCGTGGCCGCCTGCCCGACAGCTCTGCAATTGGAAGCCATTGGCGACGAAGCGATTCCGTTCCTGACAGATGCACTGGAGTCGGACAGCTTTGATGTTCGCTTCCAGGCGGCTCAGTCGCTGGCCTATCTGGGCAACGCGGAAGGTGTCGAGATCCTGCACGAGGCTGCTCGTTCCCAGCCCGCGTTTCGAGTTTACTCACTCGTGGCCTTGTCTGTTGTGGACGATGCGGATTCGGTTCTGGCCCTGCGGCAATTGATGAGCGAACAGGACCTGGAAACTCGCTACGGAGCCTTCCGTGCTCTCAAAGAACTTGATCCTCACGATCCGTCTCTCAATCCGATCGAATTCGAGAACCGCTTCACGGTGTATGCCATCGATTCGACCGGCGAACCGATGGTTCATGTGACGCGCCGCCGTGCTCCGGAGATTGTGCTGTTTGGGACCGAGCAGTCGTTGCGGCTTCCAGCCGTGCTGAACGCCGGCCGCAGCATTCGCATCATGGGTGAAACCGGTGAGCATGACGTGGAAGTCATCTACTATGAGCTCAATGCCGAGCCGAAACGCCACAGAGTCCCCAACCGCCTGATCGACATTCTGCGAACATGCGGAAAACTGGGTGCGACTTATCCGGACATCGTCCAGATGATGATCGAAGCCGAACAGCAGCATAATTTTGTCGGCCAGTTCGGAATCGATCGCCTCCCTCAGGCCGGTCGTCTCTACACAAAGAACACCGAAAGCCCAAGCCCTGCTGACGAAGAGGATGCGAAACGCATCGGGAATTCCAAAATGATTCCGGAACTCTTCGACGAACTGGATGAAGACGAACTGAAGGAAAATGAGTCTGAAGAGAAGTTGATGAATCTGAACTTTGAAGAAGTCCGCAAGGAAGACGAAAAGCAGAGCAAAACGCAGGGGGGAGCAAAGCTCAGCGAGGACTCCGAAAAAACTGCTGAGCAGGATTCAGAAGCGACTTCCGAAGAGAGTTCGGTCGACGATGTCGATTCAGAAACCCCCGCAGCCAAAGATCAATCAGCAGACGCTGAATCGGTCCGGATAGACGCGGAAGACTCAGAGGAATCGACAGCAGAAGAGTCAGACGCTCTGGAAGAGGCAGAGCCCGAGGCTGCAAAGAAGTCACTCCGAGAACGACTGTTCGGCAAAAAGAAATCCTCTGTCAGCGGCCTGACAGAGCCTACGGAATAAAAACGTCTGACGAGAATCGACCGGCGGATTTCATCCTGACAATCTGCTCAAGACATGTGCCCTGAATCGTTGCTCAGGCAACGAAAACCAGGTTAAGGATAACGGTTAATGCTCAAGTCGCTCGAACTCTTTGGATTCAAGAGTTTCGCCGACCGCACCGTCTTCGACTTCGCTGCCGGAATCACCGGTGTTGTGGGACCGAACGGGAGCGGAAAGAGCAACGTCGTGGACTCAATTAAGTGGATTCTGGGTGACCAGAGTGCCAAGAGTCTCCGCGGCAAAGACATGACGGACGTGATCTTCAACGGATCCGCCAGCCGTACAGGTTCCCAGTTCGCCGAAGCGACGCTTGTCTTCGACAATCGCAGCCGCTTTATTCCAATCGAGATGGACGAAGTCTCTGTTGGCCGAAGAATCTGGCAGTCGGGCGATTCCGAGTATCTGGTTAATCGCAACACGGCGCGTCTTAAAGATGTTCGTGACCTCTTTGTCGGTACCGGGGCCGGAGCTGCGACCTATTGTATTATCGAACAGGGACGCGTCGATCAGATTCTGCAATCGAACGCGGCCAATCGACGCCTGATCTTCGAAGAAGCGGCCGGCATCAGTCGCTTCAAGCAAAAACGAACCGAAGCGCTGAAGCGTCTGGAACGAGTCGAGACCAATCTCGTCAGACTGTCGGATCTTGTCGACGAAGTGGAAACTCAGGTCAGCACTGTCCGAACACAGGCACAGCGTGCGACACGTTACCGAGCTGTCTCGACGGAACTGGAACAACTTTGGGTCGGTCTCGCGGCCGACGATTTCCGTCGTGAATCCAATGTGCGCGATGTTCTGGTCGCACAGATGCAGGAATCCGCAGGCGTCGTTCAGGACCTGAGATCTCGCCAGATCGCCGCGGAATCTGAAGTCGGTGCGGCTGATGCGGCCTTGTCGGAAGTTGACGATCAGCTGCGTGAAGTGGAACGACGCCGCAGTGATTTACGAAGCCGCATCGCCAGCCTGGAAACCACCGTGCGCCATCAGGCGGCTCGCGAAACGGAACTGCATTCGGATCTGCAGCGGCTCGTCCGCCAGCAGAACCTGATGAAAAATCGAGTGGCCGAAGCGCAGGCGGAAGAAACGCATCTGGAGTCCGTGCTGAGTCTTGAGCGAGCGGCCTTTGAGCGTCGTCGTACGATGCTGCTGTCCGGTGATGATCAGGCCGGAGGCATCCAGCAGGTGCTGGCGGAATCTCGAGACAACATTGAAGCCGCTCGCCATCAACTGATGCAACAGGTCCGCATCAATTCCGAAGCCGCTTCCGCGCTCAGTAATCTGCGAACAAAACATCAGGCGGCAGTTCAGAAACGTCAGCAGCTTGAAATTCAGGCGGAGGAACTTGACGCTGAAATTCAAAAGCTGAAAGATGAGCTGCCAGCGATCGAGCTGTCCATGTTGCAGGCTCAACAGGAACTGGTCGCCGTCGAGAACAATGCGGACAATTTGATTCGCAACCGCGAACAACTGGTGACGGAACAGAATCAATCGCAAAAGTCTCTTGCCGAGCTTCGTGAAAATCGTAGTGCGCAAATTGCTCGTCGAGCTGTTCTGGAAGATCTGGAAGATCGTCAGGAAGGTTTCGGTATCGGCGTCCGTGAAATTCTGCGGCGAGCGGAAGAAGCGGATTCAGAGCCGTGGAATCTAATCTGTGGCAGCGTCGCCGATTTGCTCGACGTCGACATGGAACACGCTGCTCTGCTGGAAGTCGCTCTGTCCGGCCGCGCTCAGTTGCTGGTTGTGACGCGACTGAAGCCGCTCATTGATTATCTGAACTCCGGGCGTTGTCGCATTACGGACCGCGTCGGTTTCATTTCGATTGAGCATACTGACGAAGCGAATCGAGATCTCCAGCAGTTGCGAGGCAGTCTGCGTCGTGACGACGACGATGTCTGGGCGACCAAAGACAGCGACTCCGAGACAGCTCAGCAGGCCGATTCGTGGTGGGGCCGTAAGAAGCCTGGTCGTAGTGATGGCGATTCGATCGAACGCATGCTGGCAGCCTCAGGATCTTCGGAATCTCTACAGGTCACCTGGGTCGATCCGCGCACGGAAAGTGCTGTCGTTCGATCTGTGTTCTCACAGGGTGACAAGGCTCCGCCGTTGCTTTTCGGTCAAAAAGGCATCGTGGGCCGTGCGGATGGATTGGCTCGCCCACCGCAGTCGATGCCGGGACTCGCAAGTCATCTGCTGGCTGACACATGGGTCGTCGAGACTTTGGCGGATGCTCTGCGTCTGCATGCCGCAACCGGCGGGCAGTGTCGCTTTGTGACGCTGCAGGGCGAATTGATTGAAAACGACGGAACTCTGTTTGCGGGCACGGTTCGAAATGAGTCGGCTCTGCTTTCACGCAAGAGCGAACTGCGTCGCCTGCGTAACGAACTACATCGCCTGGAACACGAGATCGCTCAGCGGGAATTGTTGCTGCGATCGCTGGGCCAGAATATTTCCACGACCGATGAGCGATTGAATACCACTCGTGCTCAGGTGAATCAATCGTCGGCACGATGTCGAGAAACCGAAAAGGCACTTTCCGAACATCGCCGCGTGATGAAAGAATCCCAACGTCAGAGCGATCTGCTGACTGTTCAGCAGCAGAAGCTGTCTGATGAGATTACCGAACTTCTGAGCCAGATTGATGAAGCCGAACAGCAGCATCAGTCGGGCGAAGATCTGTTGCTGCAGCGTCAGCAACTGATTGCGGAAATGACCACGGAACTGGCCGGACGTCAGCATGAACTGGAAGCCATTGAGCGAGATCGAACGGCGGCCAGCCTCGAGCTGACTCGATCCGAAGAACGACTTCTGGGACTCCAGGAAGCGGTGGAACGAGTTCGTGAAGATCTGGAACAGCGTCAGCTTCAGCAACAGGAAGCCGACCGTCGTCTGCATTCAGCGGCGGAACGTCAACGTGATCTTCTGATCGCACGTCTGAACTCTTCGGCCGAGATTGCTGAGCTCAGCGTCTCCGACGAACAGTTGGCAACCGAAGTTCATCTGCGCGCCAGCACGAGAAATCGCCTGCGAGCGAACCGAAATGCCGCGACTGCAGCCGAATCGCAGCTCCGGGAAACACTGCGTCTGCATGAATCTCGACACCACGAAGTGGAGTTGCAGGTTCGCGGCATCGATCACCAATTGTCCACGACCGCCGATCGAATTCGCGAAGAGTTTCAGTTGGAAGTCCGTGAAGCGGTCGCCAGCGGTCGCTCGGCGATCGCCGTCTGGCTGCAGCGACAGCACTCAGAAACATCCGAAGGCGAATCCGAAAGCGAATCCGAGAGCGCGCTGAAGATGTCCACGGGCGCAGCGTCGGGACCGGTTCCGATTCTGTTTGATGAGGCGGCTCAGGCCATCGTTGCGGATACTGACCACTACACAGAAATGCGGACGGAGATTGATCGCCGCGTTGAGCGTCTGCGAAGACAGTTGAAGAAGCTCGGTAATTCCGGCAGCGAGAGTCTCGACAATCTGATCGAGCTGGAAACTCGCTTCCAGCGGCTGCACATGCAGTTAACGGACCTCGAATCAGCTCGCGACACGCTGCGAGACATCGTGCGACGTATTAATGTGGAGAGCAAGCGAATGTTTCTCGAATCCTTCGAGACCATTCGCGGCTATTTCCGGGAACTGTTCCGCAAGCTGTTCGGCGGTGGTGAAGCCGACCTGATTCTGGAAGACCTGGAAGATGTGCTGGAATGTTCGATTGACGTGGTGGCTCGCCCGCCCGGCAAGGAACTTCGCAGCATTTCATTGTTGAGCGGTGGAGAGAAGACGCTGACAGCCGTGGCGTTACTATTGTCGATCTTCCGGAGCCGCACCAGTCCGTTCTGTATTCTGGACGAAGTCGATGCCGCGCTGGATGACGCGAACATTGGCCGCTTCGTGAACGTGCTTCGTGAGTTTCAGCAGAATACGCAGTTCATCATGATTACTCACCGCAAGCCCACGATGGCCGTGACAGACGTATTATACGGAGTGACGATGGAAGAGTCCGGGATCTCCCGTCGACTCTCACTGCGATTCGAAGACGTCGACGAACACGGCAACTTCATAGCCGCCGCGAAGAAGAGCAGGGCGGCGTAGCCACGAAGCGGCTGGTTTTCAGTGTGAGGTTTGCAGACACAACCACTGTGCTTATAACGGACTCCTGTGCATGTCCGAAAACCGAACACCGAACATCGAAAACCAACCGTCTCCGACGGTTAACCGCTTCAGCCGTTGCACGGGTTCTTCCAGGCAGTTGCTGCAGGTCTGTAAAACGTCTTAAAGTCGTTCCCATCGAAACGACGAACATAAAGCAGGCGATTGTCATCCTGTTGTGGCGGTAATAACACTGAGTGTGATTACCCGGGGAGGCCAGGAAGCACAACAGTATGATTCGCCAGGGGGGTATTTCAGCGTCTGACCGTAACGGAAGGGATGTCCGGAAAAGGTCGCTGCACGTCTTGATCGATATGCAGAGTGAAATATCTCCCAGTGCCTTGTGCAGGCACGGGATTGCGCCGCACGCAATCCGAAGAACGACCCCTGTTATTACGACGGACCCGCGTTCTGTTTCGGCTGTCACGACAGCGAGTTTCTTTTCTGAAACTCATCCGAAATGAGACATCCGAGTAATGGCGATCCGGGTTCCTAGGACGGGAACCGGGATGGTGCAGAATTGATTGGAGAGCCCGCCCATGAAAACGATCTTCACTACTGGTCAGGTAGCAAAGATCTGTAAAGTCGCCCCGCGTACTGTCTCTAAGTGGTTCGATTCCGGACGACTGAGAGGCTATCGAATTCCTGGTTCACAAGATAGACGCATTCCACGCGAACATCTTATCCGGTTCCTTAAGGAACACGGAATGCCGCTTGGCGAGCTGGAAGACGAAGCAATGGGCAAAATTTTGCTCGTTGGTTCAGATCTGACAACTCGTACGAGTTTGAATGAGATGATTTCCAACGACGACTTTAAGATCGAAATTGCTGGCAGTGGCTTTGAAGCTGGTATCCAGGCAGAGTCTATTCACCCCGATTGCGTCGTGGTGGACTTTGTGATGGGACGCGAAGAAGCTTTGATGATTGCTCAGAACCTTCGGAGAAACTCAGAGTTTACCGAAACGGTTCTGATCGGTCTGCTTAGCGACGAAGACAACGCATCCGGCTTCGACCGTTCGGTGTTTAACGAAACCTTCCGAAAACCATTCGACGCAGCTCTGCTGGCCGAACGTATTCGGACGCTTGTTAACCGTCGAAAGCAGTTGGCCTGAGAAACCAACGAGAGGCCTCGGCGATCTGACCACGTCGAGAAAACACACCATCGGACAGTCTTTCGAGATTGTCCGATGGTTTTTTGTTGCGCGGTGGTTTGCGCATCACTGACCATAACTGCTGCGAGTAAATCACAGGGTTCACCACAGAGGTCACGGAGAGCACAGAGGAAGCACTGGAGTTTTGAGAACAGAATTTAGAACGCAGAGTTCGCAGGGGTTCGCAGAGAAAACACAATTTAATTCCCGTCCCTGCGTTCCCCTGCGCCCTCTGCGTTCAGAAACATTCGCTCACCTGCGATTCCCCTCTGTGGACTCTGTGACCTCTGTGGTAAATCCTTCACGCGCACCTGACGCCTCGAACCGCAGGCTTCACTCCCGAGGGCACTTTGGATGTCGAGCAATCGGCGGTTCGATTGACGGTTGAGTTGGCTGTCGGCAAACTGCAACGCCTCGTTCCTGATTATTCGTCCCGCCTTTGTGAGGAATTGCCGTGGTGTTCGTGATTCGTTGTCTGGTGCTGTTATCTGTCTCCGTTGGTTTCTCCGCAACAGCACTCGCTGACAATTGGCCGGCGTGGCGAGGCCCAACGGGGAATGGTCTCAGCACCGAAAAGAATCTGCCGACAGAATGGAGCCCAACGAAGAACGTCGCATGGAAGCTGGAACTACCAGGTTCGGCTGGTGCTTCGCCCGTTGTGTGGGACAAACAGATCTTTCTGACGTCCGTCAATGCTGGCGGCGACTTGCTGCTGATGTCTGTCAGCACAGACGGCAGAGAACTCTGGAAACAGGTCGTGGCCTCCGGCAACAAAGATGCCCGTGGCGACGAAGGCAACTCCGCGTCGCCATCACCAGTGACTGATGGCAAACATGTCTGGACCTTTATGGGGGAAGGCACGCTGGGCTGTTACACGGTTGATGGCAAAGAAGTCTGGAAGTTCAATCTTCAGGATCGCTACGGAAAATTCAGTATTCAGTTCGGCATGAGTTCCACACCAGTGCTGGACAACGGCGTACTCTATTTGCAGTTGATTCATGGCGAAGGCGATGCGAATACTCGCGAAGCCTGCGTCGTGGCACTCGATGGAGCCACCGGCGAAGAAGTCTGGAAGGTCGATCGCCCCAGCGATGCCGAAGCCGAGAACGAACACTCGTATGCTTCGCCAATGATGTATCTGGACGGCAAAACTAAGCTGCTTCTCAGCCACGGAGCTGATTTTATCGTGGCTCATGACCTGAAGAATGGTCACGAAGTCTGGCGTTGCGGTGGCCTCAATAGACGTGATGACAAAGTTCTGCCCTACGATCCGACTTTGCGATTCGTGGCGTCACCGGTTTCAGCCCCAGGCATCATTGTTGTCCCGTCGGCTAAGCAACATCCGCTCCTGGCTCTTCGCCCAACAGGCAGTGGTGACATCACAGGCAAAGCTGACATGCAGCTTTGGACATGGAAAAGAACTCCGGACGTGCCAACGCCGGTCATTCTGGATGATCTGGTTTATCTTTGCATGGAGAATGGAAATCTGACGGTGCTGGAGAAAATGACCGGCAAAGAAGTCTACTCCGAAGCGACTCATCGCCAGCGTCATCGTGCGTCACCAGTGGTCGCTGATGGAAAACTTTACCTGACCGCTCGCGATGGCCGAATCACCGTGGTTCAGACCGGGCGAGAATTCAAATCGTTGGCAGTCAATGAACTGGGCGAAGATCAATCTGCCTCGCCGGCCATCTCCAACGGCACGATCTACCTGAGAACCTTCAAACATCTCTGGGCAATTCGAAATCCATAGGATCCACCAGGCGACTCAATGGGCGACGGGTATTATTGCCCGTCGTTTTTTTTGGACCAGATTGTCCAATCGACAGAATCTGCTTTTACCTTGCAGAAATCGGCCCAAGTCGTAGCTGGCGAGCGATGTCATCGAACATGGCTTCGAGCACCAAACGCACTGGCGAGTTGCCTTCGATCTGATGAGCCGCCGAGATCACTCGGTCCAGCAGCGGAGCCAGCATATCGACGCCATTGCGAACACCAAATCGCTTTAGCAACGGGTCTGAGAAATCTCCCGAGGTCAGTCTTCGCAGGCGACCATTCAAAACCTCGGCGACAAACCGCAGCAGCCATTGTCCGTTGCGACGTTGTTCATCGGCTCCTGATGAAATTCGTTCCAGTTCATCAGTGACCTGTTTGGAAATCTCCACCGGCTTCATGTTTTCCAATTGATCAAGCTGCTGGCTGATCAGTTGGCGAAGCTGTCGCAGGTCTGGATTCAACAACTGCGCAGCGAGCGTAATGCTGCCTTCGGCCATGGCCGCGATGGTAACAGCCTCTTCGGCACTCGCCACCATTTCTTCAGCAATCAGGATGTCTCGCACATCCGTTTCGGTGATCGGAAAAAATCGCACGACCTGACAGCGTGATCGAATTGTTGGCAGCAACGAATCGGGATTATCGCAGACCAGCAGAATCAAAGCCTGTGCTGGTGGTTCCTCCAGAGTCTTCAGCAGGGAGTTCGCTCCTTCGGCATTCATTCGATGTGCATCGTTGATGATGGCGACTCGCCGATCAGACGCCTGAGGCGACATCGATAATTCAAAGCACAGGCCTTCGCGACCTCGTTTGTCGGTATCACCCGCGATGAGTTCAATCGGGATGACGGATTTGCCGGCCGGCAGTCCGATCTCAATATAGTCCGGCCACGTGCCCGCAATGAAACTACGACACGCTCGGCATTCACCGCAGGCATCGATCTGGTCGGGCTTACGCTCACGACAGAACATCGACTGAGCCAGAAGCCGAGCAAACTTTCGCTTGCCGATGCCATCCGATCCAGCCAGAACATACGCATGCGACAACCGCCCGCGCTGCACCGAACGTTCGAACAACGCTCGTTGTTCCTGATGACCTTTTAATGTGTCCCAAGCCGATGTCACTGTTGCTTCTGTTTCCTGTTTGTTCAGTTTAACCCGTGGCCGACAGGTCAGGTGCAGAAAAACGTGGCCTGTCGGCCACGGGTTAAACGAAGGAGTTTGCGAGACACTACATCCGCGGGCTATCGAATCAGTCGTTTAACGGCAAGCCGCAGGCGTCGCTGGCAAGTTTCACCTACGCCTGCGGCTCTCCGTTAAACTAAAACGCATCATACTCAACAACGCGTAAAACGTCCCGGCTGATGAATTAATCCGCTTCCTACCTACCCTTCAGGAACTCCAGCACGTCGGCCATTTGTTCCACGGTCACGTCGCGTTCGATTCCTTCGGGCATCAAAGACTTGTTCGTCGTCTTGAGTTCTTCGATGTCGCTGCGAGGAATCGTCTGCTCTCGACCTTCGGGCTGGCGAAGTGTGACGGAGTCTGTCGATTCTGCAATCATCAGGCCGTTCAGCAGTCGTCCATCCGTCGTGACCACGATGTACTCGGTATACTGAGGGTCAACTCGGCGGTTTGGGTCCAGCAAATCGTACAGTAAAGCATCTCGGGCACGGGCACGAGTATCACTGATGTCCGGGCCGACGTTGTGGCCGACTGTTCCAATGCGATGACATTTGCTGCAGGTTTTTTCGAAGATTGCGGCTCCGCGAGTCACATCGCCCTTTAGTTCCAGAGCTTTGGCGTATTGTTCAGCGACTGCTTTTCGATTAGCCGAAACCGTTCCGCCGAATAAGGCAATCGCCGTCGTACGAATTGTTTCGTCCGGATGCTGCAACAGAATCAATCGCTGATCAATGGACACCGCCGACGAGGAAATCGTGCCAGCCGCCATCGTCTTCAGAAGTTCCGTGACAGACTCCTTCCGCATCAGCAAAAGATCCAGAGCTGACGAGCGAGACTGGGGGTTCAGTTGCTCCCAGTGAGCCAGCACGATGGCAGACAGTTCCGGTCGACCACTGCGACGAGCCGCATCGATGGCAGCTCGCTGACATCCAGAAGATTCGCCCGGCTTCAAGAGTGCTTCCAGAGCTGTCGTCAATGCTTCAGGAGGAAGGTGAGACATCAGGCCCATGGCGGCGATGCGATCCACGTCGCTCAGTGATTTGTTCACGGCCGTCTCAGAAGCCAGCGTCACAACCTTTTCCATCGGTGACACTGAATCCTTCAGAACTGCGGGCGGCGTCTGCAGAAATGCGGCGAGGCTTTTCGGGATGTCAGCGTTCTTACAGCGAGGCAACCCGTCGGCCAGGCCAATGACAATCGCCGTCTGCCACCACAGCCCCGATTCAGGACTTTCGCCCACAACAGCGGCCAGCTTCTTCAGTTCATCGACATCACCTCGCACAGCCACGTTCAGAGCCAGTTGCCGCAGAAAGTCGGTGCGAGTTGCAGCGGTCGCAGCATCGCTGCGAGAATGATAAACAACCGCAGAAGCAAGATCCGCCGCGCGGTTTGGTGCGGCCATCAGCAATGCTCGCTGAAGCCAGATGTCGTCCATGTTTAGGGCAGCGAAGTCCCGCATGGAAGTGATCTCGGGATTTGTCCAGTCATAAGCCAGAATCGCCTGCATGCGGGTTTCACCATTCGGATTTCCCAACTGGCGAGCAACGCTGGACTGCAGATCTTTGTTGCCACGGTATTCCATGCGGATCAGCTTTACAGCATCTCGATTCAACGTCCCGATCGGGCCACCATCGATTGCCATCGCGGTCGCGGCTTGTAGATCTTCTGCGTTCAAGAGACCAAGTCCATACAACGTCCACAAAGAATGGAGTGGTGCCTTATGAAACAAGGAGCCGCCAGAGGGTATTGGTGCATTCCTCACTTCAGCTCGCAATGATTTTTCGGCATCCACTCGCTTGCCTTCCACCAGCACCCGCTGGGCCAGCATTCTTCGCCAGCCATTCTTATCGCCCAGCATCGTCACCAGATCTTCGGTGGTCGTCGGAGCCACAAATGGCTTCACCTCAAAAGCTTTCTCCGGAACGATTCGCCAGATGCGACCTTTATCTTCGCCGGCTCGCCAGTCCATCTTGGCGGCCACATCATCCGGTACGAACTTTGGGTGCTCGACCCACAAGCGATACATGTCTGCCAAATACAATGCCCCATCCGGCCCGGTCGCCAGGCTGGCCGGACGAAACCAGGTGTCGCTGGAGGCCAGGAAATCCGCGGTCTCGCGGGCTCGGCGAGCTGTCACCGTGCCACCCTGAGGTTCAATCACGGAACGAGTCACCAGGTGACCGACTGGCTCACAGACAAAGACACTATAGTCTGACTCGGGACCAAATAATCCGCCGCGATACGCCGTAACGCCACAGGCTGACGTATGAGTGCCCGCGTGTGACAGCCAGTTGCTCTTCATCGGCACGATGGGATACACACGAGTTTTCTCACCGGCAGGCCCCACATCCGTATGCCCGACGGATACACCTGCAAGCGGATTCTGCTGCACCTGAGCCAGCGATAGAACATCAGTCATGATCGGATTACGATTCGAACTGAAAAAGCGATGGCCGAAGTTATCGATCGTGTTGCCGAACTGACCTGCTCCGGAGATCGCTTCAAACTTCATCGTGTCCGGATGAAATCGGAAATCGACGCGAGGAATCTCGACTGGTTCAGGCGTTTCAAATCCCGGCCGAGTACAACGGACTTTACCATGGCCGTAGGTCAGATAGATCCAGTTGTCGAAACCGTAGCGAGGACACCCGATCTGCATTTGCGGATGAGCCGGTGTAAATCCATCAAACCAGACTTCTCGCACGTCTGCGACGTTGTCACCATCGGTATCGGCGAGATACATGATCTGAGTTTCCGTGCAGGCCAGCACGCCCTCTCGAAACGCCATCAGGCTGTGACAAAACTTCAGATGCGGCGCGTAGACGGTCCGCTTGTCCATCCGACCATCGGCATCAGTGTCTTCCAGCAGCACCACCTGAGACAACGCTTTCGCCTCGGGATCCTTCGGGCCAACCGGATAATCGCCGTACTCAACAACGAACATCCGTCCTTTATGATCGAAGTCAATCGCCACCGGATCCATCACCAGCGGTTCGCAGGCGACGAGTTCGATTTTGAATCCGGGTTCAATCTGAAAGCACTTGAAGGAATCTTCCGGAGACTTTGGAGGATCTGTCGGCTGATCAATCCAGTGCCGACCACCACGTTGCTGTTCGATGGAATTCACAAGATCAGGGCGAGGAGCGTCCTGAAACAACAGGCTCGCAAGAAACGCAATCGACAAAGAAGAGATCGGCAGGGCAGACATGGAGACGCTCCGAAGGCAGGTTGTGGCATTACGCCGAGGACCCGCAGGATACCCTGAAATGAAGACCGCGAGAAACGAAACGCAAAGGAATTCAGACGCCTGAACATTCGACCAAATCTGCTCACCCCACAGGGTTGAAAAATATCCAGGGAGATTCTGTTCCGGGCCCATGTTTGGGGCTGTCATATCGCAAAAATCTGACTAAGCTTTAGATCCCGCCTCACGCCTGATTCACCCTCTGAGTCCACATGCTTGCCGGAGTTTCCGATGATGCCGAGCAACTCCATCCCTTGCCTTCATCCGCGAATTGCGCGACGTCATGCTGTGCAGGCCGGAGGCATTGGGCTGCTTGGCCTGGGCATGAATCATATCGCAGGTTTGCAGGCCATGGCGGCCGGATCGCAATCTGCGTCACAGCCATTTCGTGCATGCATCTACATTTTTCTGTCTGGCGGTCTGTCGCAGCATGACAGTTTCGATCCGAAGCCAAATGCACCGGCGGAAGTTCGTGGCGAGTTCCAGCCGATCGCAACTCAAACACCGGGACTGCAAATCTGCGAACACTTACCCGGTCTCGCGCTGCGAAGTCAACTCTGGTCCGTCTGTCGCACGCTTTCGCACTCAACGAATGATCACTCAGCCGGCCATCATATGATGCTGACCGGGCGCAGTGATTTGCCGCAGGGATTCAATCCCAGCCAGCCTCGCCCTTTGGACTGGCCAAGTATCGCCGCAGTCGCTGGCGGCGTCACCACGGCACGCAACAATCTTCCGACAGCGGCCGTGCTTCCTGAACAGTTGGCACACTATTCCGGACGTATACTTCCCGGGCAGTTCGCGGGAATCATGGGAGCCAATCGGAATCCCTGGTTCATTGAAGCCTCGCCATTTCATGCCACGTCTTACGGTGCGTTTCCGACGCATCGGTTTGATCATCAGGATCGAGGCGACAAGGATGCTCGAATCTTCGAAGCTCCCAGTCTCAATCTTCCTCACGGGATGACTCGCCCGCAACTGGATAAACGAGTCTCCCTGCTGGGACAGCTCGAACGTCAATGCAGCGTACTTGAAGCCGGAGCCAGCACAACAGAGTTTGATCGTTATCGCCAGGGAGCGATCTCACTGCTGGTGGATCCGAAAGTGCGTGAGTCTCTGGATGTGACACGTGCCGACGACGCTGTTCAGGATCGTTACGGTAAGAATTCTTTTGGTTGGTCGTTACTGATGGCACGTCGACTCGTTGAGGCGGGTGTGAATCTGGTTCAGGTCAATCTGGGCAACGATGAAACCTGGGATACTCACGGCAACGCGTTTCCGCATCTTCGC
>CAMAXD010000086.1 GCA_945861975.1 Candidatus Kuenenia stuttgartensis
GTCGAACAGCGAATTGGTCGCGTTCAGTGGGACGGTCACGACATTGAACTGAGCGACCTGCCGGGAACATATAGCCTCTCCCCAAAATCGCCCGACGAGATGGTTGCAGTGCAGGTTTTGACGGGATGCTCCGAGGAACCTCGCCCCGATCTGATTATCTGCATTTGTAACGCGGCTGCCCTGGAACGAAATCTGTACCTGGCGACACAGGTGCTGGAAGTCGGGCTGCCGGTTGTGTTGTGTTTGAACATGTGGGATTCGGCGAAGAGTTCCGGAGTCCGCGTCGATCTTTCTGCACTGTCGCAGAGGCTTGGAGTTCTCATTGTCCCTACATCGGCCAGTCGTCGTGAAGGGCTTGCTGAGCTGAAGCATGCCGTGGTTCATGAGTTGACGGCCAGAGGTGGTCCGGTTCAACTGGCCTCTGACAGCTTTGGTCATTCTTTGCTATCAGCGCCGATTCAGGAAGAAGTCAGTCGCCTCGGAGCAGTGCTGCAAGCCGCCAACGTTTCGCCGGAAAAGCGTTGTGGGTTCCTGATCGCTCGCAGTTTGCTCGATCCCGGCGGATCCGTAGAACTGATGCTGACCGAAGCCGCTGGTCAGAATTACTTGATTGCGTTGCAGGAATCGCGTCGGAAACTGTCCGAACAGCATCTGGAGATACCGGCCACTGAAGCCAGCCAGCGGTACCACTACATCGGAGAGCTTCTGGCAAAAGTTCAGACGCGAACTCCGAATTCGCGCACGCGATTGACTGACAGAATTGATTCGGTGCTGACGCATCGCTTCTTTGGCTTCCTGATCTGTCTCGCAGTGTTACTGCTGGTGTTCTCGACAATCAACTGGTTTTCTGCACCACTCAGCGACGGCGTCGAATCGATGCTGGGCTGGATCAGTGATCAGGTTTCTTCATCCATGTCTCCCGGCCCATTACGCAGTTTGCTGACGGAAGGCGTGATTAATGGCGTGGGTTCGGTGATCGTGTTCCTGCCGCAGATATGCCTGTTATTTCTGTTCATCGGATTGCTGGAAGACTGCGGTTACATGGCGCGAGCGGCGTTCATGATGGACCGCTTCATGGGGATTCTGGGGCTCAGCGGGCGTTCGTTTTTGCCTCTGATGTCATCGTTCGCCTGTGCTGTTCCGGGAATCATGGCGACGCGTGTGATCGATGATCGCCGCGACCGCTTCGTGACGATTCTGATTGCCCCGTTGATGAGCTGTTCGGCTCGCTTGCCGGTCTACGTCCTCATGATTTATACGTTCATTCCGGACACGCAATTTTTCGGCGGATGGTTATCACTGCAGGCCCTGGTGCTGTTCGGCATGAGCACGCTGGGCCTGGTGGTCGCAATTCCGGTGGCCGTGATTTTGCGACGAACGTTGTTTCGCGGTGAACCCTCTCCGTTTCTCCTGGAACTGCCGGATTATCGCGTCCCTTCAGTACGCGTGGTGCTGGAACGAGTCTGGGAGAGCGGTCAGTCGTTCGTGGCTCGTGCCGGCACCTTAATTTTTGCGACCAGCGTTCTGGTCTGGGCCGGTGGATCATTTCCCGGTGATCAACGCGAACGGTATGAATTGACGGCGAAACTTGAAGCACTTGAAGCCTCTGGAGCCGATCCCGAAAGCGAAGAACTCGTGGGGCTGACAGAAAAACTAAATCAGGTGAACGGCGATCTTCTGCGAGGCAGTGTGCTGGGGCGGATCGGTCAGTCCATCGAGCCGATCTTTAAGCCACTGGGCTGGGACTGGCGCATTGGTGTCGGCGTTCTGGCGTCTTTCCCGGCACGAGAAGTTGTGATCGCGACACTCGGGACAATTTACAGTCTCGGAGGTGACGTGAGTGAAGAGGACGAAGGTCTGCGAGGAACCCTGATGGCTGCGACGTGGCCGGATGGATCTCCAGTGTTTTCCATTCCGGTAGGCTTGTCGATCATGGTTTTCTTTGCACTTTGCGCGCAGTGTGTGTCAACGCTGATGGTGATTCGTCGCGAGACCAACAGTTGGCGTTGGCCGGTGTTTTCGTTTGTTTATATGACGGCCCTGGCGTGGATCGGTTCTTTCCTGACCTATCAAATTGGGATCAGGATGTAGTCCCATGGATGCTCAGACGTTGGCAACTTCGGTCATGGTCTTTGTCGCAGTGGCGATTTTCTGGCGTCGATTCCAGCAGACGTTTTTGAACTCATCGGCTCTCGGATGCGGATCGTGTACTGGCTGTTCAGGAGGAAACTCGGCGGCGGCGCTCAAGGTGACACCGCTGGTTCAACTCGGGATGTCTTCGCCAGAGAAACACGCGAAAAAGCCGTAGGGTGTGACTAGTCAGTGTTAGCGAAGGTGGGCTCACCCATTGGCTGCATTTCACATGGTGGGGCGATGTGCCGCTGGTTCCGCTCTGGAATAACTTCACAACCTTTCTGCGAAAGCACCTTCCATTCGTCCCAGGTCGTCTGCAAATGAGAATCGCAGCAGGAACAGTTTGTTACCGGGAGGCGAATGGTCATAGTGACACCAACAAGCTGCCGCAATCTCCCGGCAAAGTGTGTTGTGACTCGTGATTGATTCAAGCTGAGATCCACCGGTATGGCCACTCACATCATTTTTCAATGTCCCGCTTGTCAGCACAGACGCGTGACGACTCCGAAACCTGCTGACGGTCCGGTCAAGTGCGACGAATGCCAATGGGGGCGAAACGAAGGCGGCGGCGATTTCTCGGAAGGCCATTTGTGCCGTTGTCGCATCTGTGGATGCGAGGATGTGTGGCGTCAGAAAGATTTTCCGCCGGCGATGGGTTTGGCACTTGTAGCGACTGCAGCCATTCTTAGCTGTATCGCCTACGCAAAGTATCAACCGCTCCTGGCACTGGGGATTCTAATGGTGGCTGCTTTGATTGATATGTTACTTTACACGTTCATGGGCGACATGCTGGTTTGCTACCGGTGTGGAGCGCGACATCGACAAACGGCGATGGCGGACGAGCATCCCAGGTTCGACCTGGAGACCGCAGAACGTTATCGTCAGCAGGATCTCCGGCAACGACAGGCGTCTAAGCCGGGTTGAGCTTCGAAGAGTGTCGCTCCGTAGTTGGAGCGCTTTGGACAATAGTATCTGTGGAAGAACTGCGTCGAAGACTGGTTGAGGATCTCAGCGACACGATCGAAGGCGAATTGCGAGTCGATCCGGCGGCTGTCGCTGTGTTTTCATCGGACGCCAGTCTGTATGAGATCGAGCCGATCGCTGTTGTGTTCCCGCGTCAGACACGCGATGTGGAAGTGATCGCGGCTTACTCCGCCGATAATAATATTCCGCTGATTGCTCGTGGTGCTGGTTCCGGACTCGCGGGTGGCGCGATTGGACGCGGAATTGTGATCGATTTTTCTCGCCACATGAACCGTGTGCTGTGGGTGGATGGAGATCGTGTTCGAGTTCAACCGGGTGTTGTGCGCGAACAGTTGAATCGCGAACTTCGCAAGCACGGTCGTTACTTTGCACCGGATCCCTCCAGCAGCCGCATCACCACCATCGGGGGTATGCTGGGGGTTGATGCGGCGGGATCTCATGCTGTGCGCTATGGGTCGACTCGGGACCACGTTGAAAGCATCGAGTGCGTCCTGTCCGGTGGACAGCGAATGGAGCTGGGGCGTGAACCGCTGCGACTGGATCCTTCCGCTTATCCTCGCATGGTTGATCTTGAACCTGTCGCCGGTATTGCCGGCGGTGGAGCTTCTGTCGGTGCGACGGTCAGCACGGCGGTCAGATCAGATACGTTGAAGTTGTCAGCTCTTACGCCGGCCACTCGCCGCGCGGATCTGATTCAGCGAGTCGGGACGCTGTTGCAGGAGTTTGAGCCGGTCATCAAACAGTATCAGCCGCCTTTGCTGCGAAACTGTTGTGGCTACATGCTGCGTGGGATTCGCCAGACGCAGGAGCTTGATCTGGCTCGCATGCTGGTGGGTTCGGAAGGCACGCTGGGACTGTTCACCGAGGCGACGCTGTTTACGATGCCGCTGCCTTCATTTCGGGCTGCAGCCTTCCTGATGTTCAAAACGCTTGAACAAGCGGTTTTGGCAATGCAACTTCTTCTGCCGCTGGAGCCCAGTGCCTGCGATTTGCTGGACCGTCGAGTTCTGAGCCTGGGACGAGGATCAGATCTGCGTTTTCGAGACATGATTCTGCCGGAAGCCGAGGCGGGATTAATCATAGAATTCCCCGGAGGTAGTGAACGAGAGATTCGAGAACGTCTCAGAGATGCTCAGGCGCTGCTGAAAGACCGCGAGATCGACTTTCAAATGACTCGCGAAGCCACGACTTTGGAAGATGTGGAGCTGCTCTGGGCTCTGCCTTCGCAGGTCGTTTCTTTGCTGGCCAGTCTGAAAGGTTCGTCGCGACCGTTGCCATTTGTCGAAGATGTCGCGGTGCCTCCGGAGAAGCTGGCTGAGTTTCTGGTGTCGGCCCAGCGGATTTTTCAGAAGCATGAAGTTACCGCAACGTTGTACTCACATGCGGCTTCCGGGCAATTGCATTTTCGTCCGATCCTGCCCGTGCCTGACAACGGAGAAGAGACGAAGATTGAAGCCATTGCCAGAGATCTCTATCGGCAGGTTGTCCAGGTCGGCGGATCGATCAGCGGGGAACATGGCGACGGACTTTCTCGCACGGCCTTTATCAGAACGCAATACGGTCCGCTGTATCGTGCGTTTCAGCAATTGAAGGAAATCTTCGATCCTCTGAAATTGATGAATCCGGAGAAGATAATCAGCAATGATCCTCAGTTGACGGTCAAACATCTCCGCCGAATTCGACCTCGCGAAACGGTCGGGACGAGTTCCACCGGCGGCTCGCTGCTTCCGATCATGCAGTTCGCGTGGAATGCGCACGAAGCCGCCAATGCGGCCAGTCGGTGCAATGGATGCGGTACTTGTCGCGTGCAGAACGAACCGTCAAGGATGTGTCCGTTCGTTGAGAATGACGGCAACGAAGAGTTATCGCCGCGAGCCAAAGCGGATCTGTTCCGGCGGGCGATATGCTCCACCTCGGGTAAGGAACTCCTGGCGCATGATTCCACAAAGACGATTCTGGATAGCTGCTTCAATTGCAAACAGTGTCAGCTCGACTGCCCGTCGGAAGTCAATATCCCGCATCTGGTGCTCGAAGCTCGCGCGCAACATGTGCAGGCACATGGACTGAGCAAAACGGCGTGGTTGCTTTCGCGAGTTCACACCTATGCGCGCATGGCGTCGCGTTTTTCGTTTCTGACTAATCGTCTGCTGAAGAACACCTGGTTTCGAAAACTTCTGGAGCGATTCGCAGGCATCGCGTCTGCTCGACGTCTGCCGAAGTTCGCAAGAACTCCGTTCCTGGCGTCGTTGCGTGTGCAGCGTGAGGACAATTCGGGAAATCCGGGAAGCCCACGGCCAACGGTCGTTTATTTTGTGGACTACTTTGCCAACAACCACGATCCTGAATTGGCAGAAGCGTTCGTGAGAGTGCTGGAGCACAACGGATTTCGAGTATTCATTCCTCGTGGACAAACCGTATCCGGAATGACCATGTTGACCGTTGGCGATATTGCTGCCGCGCGAGTGGTCGCAGAACAGAATATTCGTGAACTGGCCGAGCCAGCTCGCGAAGGATATTCGATCGTTTGTACAGAACCCTCGGCCGCGGTGTGTTTGACTCAGGAGTATCCGATGCTTCTGTCCAGCAACGATGCCGAAGTCGTGGCTCAGCAAACCCTTGATGCAGGCTCATTTCTGCTGGATCTGCAGCGGCGAGGAAAGCTCAAAAAGGACTTTACGTCGCTCGCGATGAGAGTTGCGTGGCATACACCATGTCATACTCGGGCGATGCGACGCGGGCAGCCACTGCTGGAAATTTTGCGACTGATTCCCGGCCTGGAGGTTCAGATGATTGAGAAAGGCTGCACCGGGATGGCTGGAACTTTCGGGTTGGCCGCAGAGAACTTTGAACAGTCGCTTCGCATCGGATCGGAATTGATCGGTGAAATGAAAACCATTGACGCGGACGCCGGCGTGACGGACTGCAGTAGTTGCAGAATGCAGATGGAACAAGCCAGCCGGATCCCTACAATTCACCCGATCAAGCTGCTGGCACTTTCGTACGGACTGATGCCGCGGCTGGCAGAACGACTGAAAGCTCGACCTTCCGGATTGAGCATGTCATGATCCTGAACAGAATCCTGTGCTCATGAATCTTAATGTTCTCTTTTTTGCAGCGGCTCGTGATGCAGTCGGGGCCGACGCCGTGACTGTCGACGTCCCCGAAGGCAGCAGCATAGGTGAATTGCAGCAGTTGATGATCCAGCGAACCCCGCAACTTGAACGATGGTCTCAGGCGTTACTGTGGGCGGTGAATAATCGCTATGCCGGATGTGATCAGGTGCTGCATGCCTCCGATGTGATCGCCTGCTTTCCTCCGGTGAGCGGAGGCTGAATCATGATTGAACTGACAACCGAACCAATCGACTACAATCAGCTCACGGAATCCGTGCGGGATCATGCTGCCGGTGCTGTGACCTTGTTTCTGGGAACCGTGCGGGAGTTTACTCGCGGTGTTCAAACATCATGGCTGGAGTATGAAGCCTACCCCGACATGGCGCGGGCTTCGATGGCGGAACTTGAAGCCGAGGCCTGTCAGAAATTCACAGTGACGAAGATCGCGATTTCTCATCGTACGGGGATGATGGCTCTGGGCGAAATCAGCGTGGCCATTGCTGTAAGCTCGCCGCATCGTGATCAGGCGTTTGAGGCGGGACGATGGTTGATCGATACGTTGAAGGAACGAGTACCCATCTGGAAGAAGGAACACTTTGCGGACGGCCGTGAAGAATGGCAACATCCAGGAATGACTCCACAGACCAACACCACAGGCGCGAAACTATGAACTCCGGAGATGTCTCAACGCGAAGACTGATCGATTCGTTCGGTCGAGTTCACAACAATCTGCGGATCAGTGTCACGGATCGATGCAACATTCGCTGCTTCTATTGCATGCCGGCGGACAATGTGGAATTCATGCCGAAGGAAAATCTGCTTTCCTTCGAAGAGATTGAACGAGTTGTCCGCATTGGCACTACGCTGGGGATTGATCGTGTTCGTTTGACGGGGGGCGAACCACTGGTGCGGCGCGATCTGCATGTGCTGGTTCGGAAACTCGCTGCGATTCCGGGAATCATCGATATCGGGCTTACAACCAACGGCATTCTGCTGGAGGAGCAAGCTCAGGAGTTGCGCGATGCCGGGCTGAAGCGATTGAATATCAGCCTTGATGCTCTGGATCCGGAGATTTTTCGCAAGGTGACTCGCCGCGAAGGCTATGAACGAGTGCTCGCCGGGATACAGGCGGCTCGTGACGTTGGCTTTTCCCCGATTAAACTCAACGCGGTTTCTGTTCGGGGATTGACCGAGGATCAGATTATTCCGTTCGGCAAGCTGGCTCGCGAAACAGACACTGTTGTGCGTTTTATTGAGTTTATGCCACTGGATGCCGACAGCCAGTGGCAGCGCGATAAGGTACTGTTTGCCCATGAAATCATGGCGCGGCTTGAAGCAGAGTTCGGTGCTTTACGAGCGATAGATTCGCCGGTATCCACGATTGTTCATGCCGGGGCGACAACGACCAGTTTGTTGGCACAGGCCCACGTCGCGACTCATGCCCCTGCACAGGATTATGAATTCGCCGACGGCAAAGGCCGGATTGGTCTGATTGCCAGCGTGAGTCAACCGTTCTGCAGCAGTTGCAATCGTTTTCGTCTTACGGCCGACGGTCGTCTTCGCAACTGCTTGTTCAGCCACGACGAAACGGACATCAAGCAGTTCCTGCGATCAGATTCCGCTGACGAACTGATTGCTCAGGCGATGCTCAGCAGCATTGCCGCTAAGAAGGAGGGCCACGAGATCAACACGGCCCGCTTTATTCAACCCGATCGCCCGATGTATTCGATCGGGGGGTAACTTGGTTCTTGGTTCTTGGTTCTTGGTGCTTGGTGCTTGGTGCTTGGTGCTTGGTGCTTTGCTGGACAGCGCCATTTTGCCCCCCTCTCCCTCGACTTTTTGCGGAGAGAGAGAGTGTTGTTAGATGGCAGGATGGACGCAAAAAATTGGGGGAGAGGGCTGGGGTGAGGGAGAATTCTTAGCACGCGGCCCCTCACGAAAGCCGCTCATCCGGCCTATCGGCCACCTTCTCTCCGAGGGGGAGAAGGGACTGCGTTGACGCGGCAAACATTAATCAAAATGCAACTTCGGTGAATCCGAATCTGCAAACATGGCGCTGTCCAATTTGTGCCTCGTGCCTGGATTGCAGTGACCGCGGCGAAGGATACAGCTTCACATCTGCGGGAGTGCCTTGACGGCCTCGGTTCGAAAGTTGTTTGCATCAGTGCTTTGCTCCGTCGGACGAAACTGACGCACAATGAACGCGGCCAGATGATTCAGGATCATCGCCGCGACCGCAGAGCTAATCAAAGCTGCGATCACAGCCAGCACAGGAGAACTTTTCATGACCGTCATTGCGCCTGCGAGGGCAACTCCGTGCAAGAGATAGAACTCATAAGAGTAGTCGGCTGCAAGTTTGACAATACGCGATCGAGCCTGACACAGCAAAGATAACTCGACGCTGACCATGCTGATGGCTGTGTATGCAAAAGCAGGCTGAATCAGCAGAGCCAGAATGGTCAGCACTCCTGCAATCGACAGGGTGGCAACTTTGCGATCAGTGCCCAAAGCACAAGCCGCGATTGCGCTGGCCACAGCATAGGTCAGAAAATGAGACAGCAGCCAGGGAGCGGCATCGCGAGCAACGAGGAACGTCAAGCCAATACTGCTGATAGCGGCGATGAGACGAGGGCATTCGATGAGTCGGGAGAGGAACGTTGCGATGTAACAGGCCAGAATGAGAGAAACAAACCAGGTCGGTGAGTTCACAAGCTTGTCGGAATGCGTCCACAACCCAGTTCCCAGCATCTGTGACACAATCTGGCCAACGGATGCATTCTTGTAGCTGAACAATGTGGCCAGAGAAAAACTTCCAATCATCGCAATCCAGAACGCCGGGTAAACTCGACACAGACGCTGCGTCAGCCAGTTCGTTGGTGTCCGTCGACTTTCGAACGATAAAAATCCGCTGACAACCAGAAACATTGCCACACCCAATTGACCGATCGACAGACCGGCCAGCGAAGTCAGATCTTCTCGCCCCGCAAGGCTCATCGTGTGTTGCAGTACGACCAAGCTCATCGCGAGAACGCGAACGACGTCAAGTCCGACGAGATTCGGCCGCGATGAAACGTCGGAAGGTGTGATGAAGGGCATAGCAGGACTCGTCCGCAGGCTGCCTGGTCTGTGCGATGTGGTGAATATTGATTAGGCGTGGTTCAGTGATCAGTGACTGCTTAAATGTAACCTCGCTGATGTCTGAAGCGGTGCAAATCCGGCGAAGTCGTGGCGGCTGACAGCACAGGGGCAATTGTCGAACAGAATTTTTCAGATGGTTGCATTTTCGCATCAGCATCGGGCCCGATATTCCGGGAAGATTGCAGTGATTCGTGCGGATTGATGCGTTCCGGCCTCAGTGTCCCCCATCGGTGCAGCCTGAATACTGCCCGCTCGATGACCTGTTTGGAATCGCCCATCGGAGTCACCCTGGGAAGATCACTGCTGACTCAGCGCAATCCAGCGATCGCGAATCCAGATCTGCAGTGGCAGCAGAACAAACATCCAGGTCCAGAACAGATTGATGATGCCGCTCAGAAGCAACGTAACTTCGATATTGTGACTTCGTGCAAAAACGGAAGTCACCGCCGTCAGCCCAAGAATCGGCGCTGCCATGCAAAAGAACGCTGGCATGGCGAGCAGAATAGTCAAGGGCAACGCCGCCCACCGTGTATACAAGGATAGCAGAGCTGCGAGATGGCTGGCGAAACCCAACATGATCAGATAACTGCTCACCATTGTTACTGAACAGTTCCTGACAATCGTACCGTCGCTGAGGATCAAAGTAATAAAGATCCAGACGATCGCGGGGATCAGGGCGATTGCACAGCCGGCGAATTTTTCCACAAGAATTCGAACACTGCTGATAGGCACGGTCGCCAGCGTTGATTGTGTCTGCTGCCGGACTTCATAGAACAAACATCCGGACGAGTACAGCAAGACCTCCGCAGTCAGCGTCATCACGAATGTCAGAAAAGCCCACCAACTATAATCGCCACGCAGGGCCAATCCGTCTGAGTAACCATCCAGTTCCTGAAACATGCGGAAGCCGGCAAAGGCAAGACCTCCGGCCAAAAGCTTGACGATAGCGAATGTTCGTCCACCGGTGAAGAAGAGAAACTCCTTCCATGCAACCGAAAGCTCCCAACAACGTCCGACAGCCCAGCGCCGGACAATTTTGTTTTCCGAGGGACCAGCGGAGTCTGTCGGGGCAGACCAAAAATCCAATGTGAGAGTGCTGATCGCGAACAATACTAAAGCCATCAGCAGACTCGACCAGAACTGACCGGCAACGATTGACACTGTGCCTTTGATGGAAGCTGTGGAGATTGTGGTGAGCCCGGTCGAAAAATCGATTCCCAGCATAGTGAATCCACTGGTCAGTCCAAGGATCTCGGCGAGGCGATCGAACACGGAGATCTCTGAACACACAGTCGGGATCGATTCCAGAAATGCGATGGTGCCAGTAGACAACAATCCCGGTGAAATGGCTCCCAGGAATGCCGAGCTGATCCTCGGCAGGAACACGAAGACCCCGATGGTTGTGGCCGCCAACCCAGCTGCTCGCCCTGACGTCGCGCACCGCACGCTGCAGAACAGGGCCAGATTGGCGACCAGAATCATCCACGCCGCCAACGCTAAATAGGCGGCCACGATCTGATTCCAGAGGACGCCCCCGAGAGTAATCGAGAGAAACGTAAACGGCATCTGGATCACAAGCAGCATTAGTGAGCTGACCAGTCGCGATGTCGATTTGCCCAGAGTAATCGACAGCGAATTCATACCGGCCAGACGCAACAGTGCATAGGTTCCGGCATCTTTCTCTTCCGTGACGGCCGTGACAAAATAGCTGATTCCCGAAACCGTAATGATCAGCACATTCATTGTGCAGACAAGTTCAAAGAACCGCAGCCCCATGCTGCCCGTGCCAAACACCTCCGTAAACGACATCGAAATCGCAAACAGCATCGCCCCGGTAAATCCTGCGCGCACGATGTGCGGGTAGATGGACTTTGAGTCCATCTTCAGAGTCCAACTGAACAGCGTTGTGACTCCGGATATCACGTGCGCACTCCGCGAGTCGTCAGGTCCATAAACGCCTGATTCAAATGCCGTCGCTGCTGACTGAATGACGTAATTGAAAGATCCAGCGTGAGCAGTTGACGCAGGAACTCGTTGGCCGATGTCGCTGGCGCCAATTGAATGTTGTAATCGCGACCTGTCGCAAACTCCGGTTCGGAAACCGTTTCGACACCCGGCAATTCCTTGATTCGCTGCATTGCCGTTTCGGAGATTGTGGCCAGCTTGAGATTATAGAGAGGTTTCTCGTCCGGGCTTTCCAGCAGGATCTCCATCGGCCCGCTGAACTTGATTTGACCTCGATCGATGATTGTCACGCTGTCGCAGAGTTCCGCCAGTTCACTCAGAATATGCGAACTGATAAATACAGTTTTCCCCATCCGCCTCAGTTCACGAAGGATTTCCATCAGCTCAATTCTTGCGCGAGGATCCAGGCCGCTGGCTGGTTCGTCCAGCAACAACAGATCCGGATCATGCACCAGAACTCGGGCCAGGCTGACTCGCTGTTGCATCCCGCGTGACAAACCGCTGATAAGATCATCGCGACGACCTTCCATGTCGGTCAACGTCAGCACATCATGGATGACGGTATCGCGTTGCCGAACCGGTAAGCCATAAGCCGCCGCGAAAAAATCCAGATACTCGAAGACTGTCATCTGGCGATACATGCTGAAATGGTCCGGCATAAAGCCAATGCGGCGACGCACCGCGATAGAATCATTTCGCACACTGTGTCCAAAAACTTCCACTTCACCCCAGTTCGGTTTCAACAGTGTGCAGATGGCCTTGAGCGTTGTCGTCTTCCCTGCACCGTTGGGCCCGACAAAGCCGTGCAGCGTCTGAGGCATCACGCAGAAGGTCACCTGACTCAGCGCCTGATGCCCTTTGAAGGCATGTGACAGGTTTGTGACAGAGATGGCCGGAACAGTGTCGCGGGTGATCGTCGACATGTGGAAAAGTGCCTTTTGCCGAATCCTGCGGAACTTCAAAAACGCGACGAGAGCGACTGCTGTTTCGCCAGCACGGCGTCATCAAACTTCAGATGCCCCTGAGCCAGTGACACCGAATGCGGAAATCTCTCGGCTAGTTCGTTACTATGAGTCACGCACAACAGGGCGGTGTCGTGCTCGGCGGCCATTTCGAGCAACAGCGTGCCGATCTCTTCCGCCGTCTGCGGATCCAGATTTCCCGTTGGTTCGTCCGCCAACAAGAGAGAAGGCTTGTGCAGTAACGCGCGGCAGACGGCAACTCGCTGACGTTCCCCACCGGACAATTTTCCGGGTCGCTGATGGAGACGATGAGCTAGCCCGACGCGATCCAGCAACGCTTCCGCTCGCCCGCGAATGTTGGCTTCAGAATCAAATCCTGCGAGCGTTGGCAAGAGTACGTTCTCCAGAACGCTGCACTGCGGCAGCAATTGATGGTCCTGAAAAATGAACCCAATATGCTGATTGCGAAACGATGCGAGCCGACTGGAACTCATTCGCCACGGGTTCTCACCAAGGATCTCAATCAGCCCGGAAGTCGGCTTATCGAGAGTCCCCGCCAGATAAAGCAGAGTACTCTTACCGCACCCGGAAGGTCCTCGAATCGCAATTGCGCTGCCTGACAGCACCTTCAGACTGACGTCTTTCAAAATCGAAACCGGGCCGCTGGGCGAGTCAAACGTACGAGAAACACCGTGCATATGGAGAACAAGAGGCATAAAGACTCATTTCACTTGAATTGGAAAGCGACTGCGATGTCGTGCAGAAGCCCAGCCGTCTGTTGATTTAGAAGTGTATTGAGCGTTAAGTTTAACGGCGAGCCGGAGGCGGAGGCGAAATCCGGCAACGAAGCCTGCGACTTGCCGTTTAACGATGAAATCAACAGTCCGCTGGAAGACTTCCGGAGGTGATTTTCGTCTAAGTTTCTTAAGGATTCTTCGTCGACGGAGAAGTCTCACCCACTGCAAGCGTGGCAATATCGTCCGCAGCCAGCGATCCTCGATAAATCCTGACATCGGCGAGATTCCCTTTGAAGTACTCCTGAGCCCCAAAGCCGATCTGAAGTTTCGACTTACTGGAGAGATCGATGGCTTCTTCCGGCAACGCGGCTGACTCCGAGACAAGTTTTCCGTCGACATAAAGCTTCAAACAATCCTTTGCGCGAACGGCAGCAACGTGATGCCAGCCCGACGGAAACGAATGGTCCCACGTCGCATTACGCCCCGCTTCGATGGATAAAACACGCCCCGACGGCAATGCTCCGACAAACAAACGGCCCTGAAACACCGCCATCGACCACGCTCGGCGAAAACGCACTTCCGGCGTCAGGTCGACTCGTCCAACCTTCGCCCAGTCGGTCTTTCCTTCATAGCGATAAACTTCTGCAAGCGGCAGCGTGCCGCCGTACATCTTACCGTTGTAAACAAGCAGCGGCATTGCTTCGAGTTCTTCTCCCAGTTTCCCGGCGTCTTCCCAGTTGGTCCCTTCAATGTGCTTAAACACATGCGCCTGAGGCCATTCGCTGACAAACAAGCTTCCCTGGTGAACCGCAAAACCATAAGTCTGAGTCGCGTTCGGGATGCGGCCCATGTCGTGCCACTGTTCGCCATCAAAACGAAACACAGCTCCTTCGTCGTAACAGGATGCAAACAGCGAGCCATTGAAGACCGTCATGGCTTCAACTCGCTTGCCCGGATTGGGGCAAGCGGTCCACGTTTCCCCGCCTTCGTAACGGAAGAATCCGGCGGGCTTGTAGAGTGAGCCGGCATAGAGCTTACCACGATACTCAATGAGGCTCGAAACCGCTTCTGTTTCTGCTGACAACGTGCCGCAGGAAATCCACTGATCGTCGTCACCCAAACGGTACACCCTGCCGCCGAAGTTCTTGTTTTCAGACTCGGCCAGTGATGAACCCGCCAAACGATACTTACTGGAAGCGATATACAGCGAACCATCAAAAACCGTCATCGCTGAGATGGCGTTGGCTTTGTCGGGGGATCCCAGATCTGTCCAGCGGTCATCGCCTTCGAATCGGAAAACTCGCCCTGCCTCTTCTGTTCCCGCATGGCATGTCGATGCATAAAGCTTGCCGTTGTGAACACACAGCGAGAAAACATAGACCGCCGATCCCAGCTTTCCGTGATCGGAAAATTCTGGTTCGATGCGCGCCTGATCAATTCCGAAATGAAGCTGGCGATGGTTCGATTGAGAATTAGTAACTCCACCATGAGTGTAGAGCCCGAGGTGAAATCCCGTACGTCCTGAGAAATCAAACTGGCTCAGAATATCGCCCGGAACATCATCGGTGGCGTCGGACGGCTTGACCCAGGCCGCGATGGAAAAATCCTGTTTCCCAGGATTAAAACCGCCCGCTGCATCGATATCGATGAACGAACTTGTGCCATCAAACACGGCCGATTTGGTCAGACTCTTCGTCGGACCGTCATCGGTAAATTTCACCCCGTTGGCGATCGACTTGAGCTTTCCGGGTGAGTGATCGTCTGCGGAACTCTGCAAGGGCCAGTGTCCGGCCAACTTTGCTTGAGCATTGGCGGTCGAAACAACAGCCATCCACACCAGAACAATGTTCAGGACTCTCATGCGCTACTCCGTGAAATACAAAGCGAGACATTTGCGCCCGGAGACCTTCAGAATCGACGAGAAAGCAACGTGGGCGACTTTCAAGCAAGTGCGGAACGTAACACACTTCGAACTCGGCGTCATCAATTCGCCCCTGAAGAGTCTTTTGTCATTGCTTTCAGGGCGACTGAATATCTGGCCAGTCGTTCCCTGTCTCTCTTCGATAGCTTTGTGTATTCGCAGGTGATTCATGAAATCTGTTACCGAGTATCTGACATTCAATATTCCGGAAAGAATGGGCTTCCTGAACATCACCTCCAGGCTGGAGGGGATACTTCTTGGCAGCGGGATTCAGGAAGGCCTGATGCTGTGCAATGCGATGCATATCACAGCCTCCGTGTTCATCAATGACGACGAGCCTGGTCTGCATGCGGACTATCGCAAGTGGCTGGAGCAACTCGCGCCGTTCGATGCTTCACCGCAGCGTTATGCTCACAATCGCACGGGCGAAGACAACGCCGATGCGCATATGAAGCGTCAGATTATGGGACGCGAAGTTGTCATTGCCGTGACTCAGGGACGGCTCGACTTCGGACCGTGGGAGCAGGTCTTCTATGGCGAATTCGACGGACGCCGCTCCAAGAAAGTGCTGGTCAAAATCATCGGCGAATAATCATTACTGATGATCGCACGCAAAGTCTCATATCAGGCTTGCGGCATTTCGATAATCACCCGCCCGTTCTCGATGCGAACAGCGTAGGCCGTCTGACAGATTCTCTGATTCAGGCAATGCTGACCGCTGGAAACATTGAATTGCCAGCCGTGCCACGGACACGTCACGATATTGCCTCGCAGCGTGCCTTTTCCGAGTGGTCCGCCAGCATGCGGGCAGATACCATCAATCACATGAAACACACCGTCCACGTTGTAGACAGCGAAGATTCTTCCATCGGCAACGACTTCTGCAGATTGTCCCGGAACAATCGTCGCCGCATCCGCCAGATCCAGACTTGCCATATCACGCGACTCTATTTTAAGGGGCCGTTGAGTTCATGTTTGACCTGCTCTGCCGCTCGCAGAACACGCATCATATTGCCACCCAGAATTTTGTGGATGGATGCACGATCATATCCGCGATTCAGTAATTCCTGAGTGATCAACGGGTAGGTCGCGACACTTTCCAATTGATGAGGCAGTCGGGGTACTCCATCGAAATCCGATCCAATCCCGACATGATCAACTCCAGAAAAGTGTACGATATGATCGATGTGGTCGACGACGTCATGCAGCGTCCCGCGCGCTTCCTTGTTCTTTTTCAGAACTTCCGTCGGAGCCACAAACGACGAGAAGAAATTGACCATCACGACACCTCCGTTTTGCTTCACCAGCAGCAGCACATCGTCCGGCACATTGCGAGGATGATCACAAATGGCTCTCGCGCTGGAATGAGAAAACATCACTGGAGCCTTAGTCAGGGCCAGCGATTGTCGCATCGTCTCCGGAGAGACGTGGGACAGGTCAACGAGCATTCCCAGACGATTCATTTCTCGAATCACGTCCTTGCCGAAATCCGAAAGACCGTTGACACGCGGCTCATCCGTTGCGGAATCTGCCCATGTCAGCGACTTGGAGTGCGTCAGCGTCATGTAGCGACAACCTTCGTCGTAAAGTCGCTGTAGATTGCTGATTTCGTTTTCGATGCTGTAGCCGCCTTCGACTCCCATCATGGATGCGATCCGCCCGGCTTTGATAATGCGTTCAATATCATCGGCTGTTGAGGCGAACTCAAAGGTCTCTGGATATCGCTTCACCATCGACTTAACGATCGAAATCTGATGTAACGTCTGCGACAACGCATCGCCGTTCTTGTCGGCAGCGGCCGGAACGTACACAGACCAGAACTGCGCCTTGAGTCCTCCTTTTTTCAGCCGAGCAATATCCGTGTGCAGAGTTGGCTGATCTTTGGAGAT
>CAMAXD010000087.1 GCA_945861975.1 Candidatus Kuenenia stuttgartensis
AGCAACCAGCCTGCGCCAACGGCGGAGAACGGCTAAACGATTAACGTACCGAGAAGATGTAATCGGGCGGCTTCTTGCAGATGAAATCGAGGCCAGGAATTGCACGACTGTCGCCCCCAAATTCGAGGCTAGCGAGTGCGATGGAGATCGGCAGAACTGACGTATGTGAAATTGTATGACGGCAGCAGCAGCCGAACAGGAACTCTTGCTTGTCATGCTTAACCTCTTCACTTGCGCTCAAAAAATGAGACGCTCATTCCTTGTAACTCCACCAGTGCTCTTGCAAATAGGGCAGCCCTCTTCACAGCAATCCCAAACAAGATCGATCAATTTGAACACGGTTCTTCTGGAGGCGGAATCGTAATGCCAGCGAATGAAGGCAAGCTTGTCTTCCTCCGCAGTGGTGCTGACATTTCCGGCTGGCTGTGGATCGCAAGTACTGGGCAATCCGCAAGCCTGAGGTACACCGCCCTTTCCAAATCTGAGGTGTCGCAGGAATTTCTTTACAACTGGCAGCTGTAGATCATTGGATGATAAGAACAGGCCCTCGCCGGATTTGCGAATTCGCCCTCGCGTACAGCCCTTATTCCTGGGGTTCATGCACCCAGACCACGCAAACGTGTCAACAAGGTTCGACGCTGCAGGCGCACCACTCACTCCAGTCATGGTGCCATTTTCCACGCCCCATGCCTCCCAGTAACAGTTGTTCTTGCATGCAGTGGGAGCTGCTTCGTTTGGGCAATTTGGCAGGACTGGTGCATTGAGTTGACAGTTAGCCCCATCGCATTCCGCTACGTCATGTGTAGTACAGACTCTTTGTAGAATTACTCCAGTTTGTTCTTGAGGCGAAAGCGACCACTCAACTTGCCACTGGAACCGACCGCATTCGTCCACCTGAAGTGACTTCTCGGCAGCGGCTAAAAATCCGGATGGATCAATGACAGACGGTGCCCGGCCTTCCCCATAGTGGTAGGCAGACTCCGCGACGAACATCGGATCCACGCTGACCCACCTCGCCACCGTCGGCTGGTACATTCTCGCCCGGACGTAAACCAGCCCTGTGCTCTCGTCGGTGTAGTAACCGTATTTTCCCACCCATTTGAACGGGTTGACGGTGGTGCCTGTCGATGCGATTTCGTTTCCCCAGGCGTCGTGGAGGTACGTGTCGCTGACGTTGCCGGAACTATCCGAGAGGAATCGAGTTGAACCGAGGGCGTCGGCGTGGTAGGTGCTGGTGGTCGTGCCTCGACGCTGGCTGATGACACCGCCGTATTGCTGGGGCTCGTTCGTGTAGACGGCCTGGACAGCTCCTGTTTCATCCACCTCACTGATGATGCAGTCGTCAACGGGATTCCACACAAAGTTCGTGATCTTCGTCATTCTACGGTTCCTGAATCTGAACGCGGCGATTGTCTAAGTTCTACGACATTGTCACTCGACTACCAGCGGACGGTTGGTACAGTCCGTGGAAATCCTGAAGGCCCCCTTAATTCAGCCATGAGTGTCCACTTAATTCAACCGCCGGTCCTCGCCGACTATCGCTTGCATTTCAACGATTCGATGAAGTTAAATCTAAATACTCTCGTTTTGACAGATTGATCCACAGGGCGTCATTGTAAGAAGCAATGGTCATTTGGTGGCTGTTAAGACGGGCTTCGAGTAGCTGCACATCCTTTGAGAACTTCGATAACTCCACGAAACCTTCAACACAGGATCTATCGTTGTAGACAATCTCAAGCGTTGAGCTTACGCCTAGCACGCATATTGGAATCGATTCTAATATCTTGCCATTCTTCCACAATTCATAGCTCTGCTCGATTGATTCCATCGGCACTGGAACTCGTTCACGGTCGCGGCCAGACTGATTGCCACCAGTCAAGAAACACGAAAGAAGAAACCCCGCAACTGCAGACGCAATGTGGAGGGCGATGGGGCGGAGCCTCTGAAGCATTAAAGTTGACGCCATGTGAAATCCCGATCGGGTGTTGAACACAGTGTTTGAGAATGGTGCGGTGAATCACCAAACCACGGTGCCATTTGGATCAATCGAAAACGTTGAGTTAGGATTCCAAATGCGATCGCACGGTGCACAACTCGACTCCTTCCCCTCGAATGCTCCCAATCTGGTAGTTAACAAACTGCGAAACGCTTTCTGCAATATTTCTCGCCAAGTTCCGCCCAGTAGCTTTGCATACTTGGCATCCCACTCTTCTAGCACATTCTGGTATGGCGGTCCCCCGGGCAGTGCCGTATACATCGCCCACCGGGCATTCTGACTCCATACCTCGACAACAATTCTATCAAACAAATCGAATCTCATGGGCCCATCCACAATTTCGCAAAAGCTTTTACGTGGAAACCCACTCAATTTCAGCATAGCACCCAACATTCCGCCTAGTATGTCGTCAAATTTGTCAAACCCTCGTCCATTTAATCCAATTTTGAATCCTCCCCACAAGGCAATGCCTGGCTCATTGTAATTTCCAAGCACCGGCGCTGTTCCAATACCGGCAGCAACTCCCAAGGCTATGTTGCCGAGCGAAAAAAAGGTGTCAGGAACCGTTTCGAGCAAATCTGACACCTTTTTGTGCCTCTGTGTTCCATGGACAAAGATCAAAACCGTCTGGCCTTCGAGACTACGAAGATTTTCAGCCTCCATGGAGAAATTTGTTCGGCTGGCGGACTCATCAAGTTTTGCCTTCCCTTTATTCTACGCAGGTCCTCAGCCGCCCGGTACAGTCACCGGCTGGCCGTTGTGTCTCGCGTTGAGACTCAGGATAAATGGCACGGCCTCACGAGCCCACTCGGCTGGTTTCGGGTACATCTCCGCGCCTGACGCAAAACAACTTTGCAGCATCTCGGTATTGATGATTCCCGGATTCAAAGGCACCGCGCACATACCGTCGGGGAGCTCGGCGGCCAAAGCCTGAGTGAGTCCCTCAATCGCCCACTTGGTCGCGCAATACGGAGCGACCTCGGCCGAAACCGAACGTCCCCAGCCGGAGCTGAAGTTGACGATCACTCCTTTGCGAGCGGCCACCATCGCCGGGACAAAATGCCGAATGACATTTACCGTGCCGTTCACATTCACAGCCATCAACTGATCAAACTCTGCCGCAGAAATGTTCCACAGCTTCTCTTTATGATTGATGACGGCCGCATTATTGATCAACAAATCCGGCGGCCCGAAATCCGCAAGCACCTGCTTCGCCCAGGCCTGTACATGTTCATCAGAAGTGACATCAAGGACCGAAAAACTGTGCTTCGGCCCCAGGTCTTTTTTCAGACGTTCCAGTTCAACGGCACCACGAGCACACCCAATGACGGTATGGCGCAGTTCTGCAAAGCCCGTCGCCAGCGCTTTCCCGAGGCCGCGTGAAACTCCCGTGATCACAATGGTGCGTTTACCGTCTGCAAGCGATGCCATACAAAGCCTTCCAACGAGTTGTTTTCTAAAGTAGCCTGCCTCCTGGCAGCATAAATGACGATTGATGTGGGACAGCGTACGAGCTTCTTGAGACGGTGTCGGACAATCAGCGATTGCTGAACGATCGGTCTCTTACCGGCGTAACAGAAACTCGTTGGAATTCAACACAGCCCACGCAACATCCTGTAACGCAGTGCGACGATTGGAGTGAGAATCAATCCAGATACGAAGCGCATGCTGCTCCTCCTCTAACGGTGGTCGAGACAACGCTGACCAGTACAACTGCGATACAAACTCGTTATTGCTTAAATCACTGTTCAGTGCCTGAGCTACGCTGTTCTGATCATCACGCAGCAACTCTGCGACCAGTTCTCCACTGACCATTTCCATCGTCTGAGCCAGAGTCGTTTCACCAGTCCGTTCACACTCGCAGGTTTGCAGACGGCCGGGCTTACCGAACAACGCAAGGAACCGATCCCCATTCTCCGGCTTACTGAACCGATTGCCTCCGTTACGAACACCGGTCATCTGCACGGCACGAGTCCCTCTCGGATGGCCGCCAAACCGGGCCGGCGATTGTAAGACCTGGGCCACGGCATCCAGAGTCTGCTCAGCCGTCAGCCGCCGAGGCACCGTATGAGAAAACATCGTCTCGTCCACACGATTCGTCTCGTTCTCTTCAGACGAAAGCTGATATGTCCGCGAATTGAGGATCAATCGCATCAGGTGTCGGACGCTATAATTGGACATCACAAATTCCAGACGAAGCGCATCCAGAAGTTCGGGATTTGAAGCCGGGTTCGTCTCGCGAAAATCATCGATGGGATCCACAATGCCAACGCCCATCAATTGAAACCAAATTCGGTTCGCCTGTGTTGCGGCGAATCGCTGATTCTCCGGAGCACTTAACCAGATCGCAAGTTGCTGCAGTCGATCTCCGTCTGCCTGCTGTGAGTCAGTTTTCAACACGCTGACGTCACCCAGAAATCGAGGACTCACCACCTTGCCGGTCGTTGGGTTCTTCACCTCGCCCTGATCTTTCATCAGCACAATCTGCTCGCCGTTGAATTCGTGCTTGTCGTTTTCATCACGACGCTTGTTTTCGACAATCTTGTAATCCACTCGGGCGAAGAAGTTCGTCCAGCCGTAATAGTCATCCTGCGTCCAGCGATCGAACGGATGATTATGGCACTTCGCGCATTGCAGACGAATCCCCAGGAATACCTGCGCGGCGGATTCCGCGCGCTCTTCCGGCGTTCGCAGCGCTCGATAAAAATTGCTCGGGGCTTCCGTGTACGTGCTTCCGCGAGCCGCAATAATTTCAGCAGTAAACTGGTTCAGTGGCTTGTCAGCAACAATGTTTTCTCGAATCCAGTGAGTGAAAACTTCGACGCCTTTGGCATCGAGTGTCTTGTCCTCAACGCGGAGCAAATCGGCCCAGCGGAGAGTCTGAAAGTCGACATACTCCGCAGAAGCCAACAACTCATCAATCAAGTGTGCTCGTTTATTCGGATCCTGGGAAGCCCGGAAGTCTCGAGCCTCCTGCGAAGGTGGAAGCAGCCCCGTCACATCCAGATAGACTCGACGAAGAAACGTCGTGTCGTCACAGACATCCGCGGGATTAATCTTCAGCCGTCGTAATTGAGCAAATACAAGATCGTCGACAAAACTCGCAGACTGCGTCGCGCGGAACTGAAACTCGGGGCGACTCGGTACGGACTCCACGCGTGACACCGTCTGCTGATTCAGATAGCGGACCGTAATGCTGGTTCTTCGCGAAAAATCCGATGTGGCGAACTGTACGACACCGCCAGAAGAAATCTGCACGGCCGGATCGGACGATTCAAAAACGGCAAGTCCAGTCACATCTCGACGTGACTGATCCGAGAAAGTAGCGACGGCTTTCAGAGTCATCGACTGATCCGGAGCCTGAAGCGTGACCCTGTTTGGCGTCACCTCCAGTAGTTGCAGGACCGGAACATCGCCGCGGTCGTTGGGCATACCGGCTGCTATCCAATCACGCAGCAGTCGATACTCGGCTGACTCCGGACTGAAACGGCGGCCTCCTTCATGCGGAACCAGCATCGCCGGTTTCTGCAACAGCAGGCTTTCGTCCGGAATCATGGCATTCGCTCGGCGCCCGGCCAATTGGCGAGTCAGCGTAATAAAGTCGGTCTCCGGATCCTGTCCTCGAAGTGAAATCTTCAAACCGCCTTTGCCATTCTGATTCCCGTGGCAAGTACCAAGGTTACAGCCGGACCGAGACAGTACAGCCATCACTTCGTTGCGAAAGGACGGAGGATTGCGATGCGTCGTGTCGGACGCCGGATTCACATCCTGAGCACAGACATGCATTCCCTGCGTGACTAAAAGAAACCCAGCCATCAATTGACCGAGAAGATTCTTTGGCCTATCGCAAGAGATTGGTGATGTCCGCAACATGATTCGTGATCCCGATTGATCCGGCATTTTTTGTGCATCAGACATCTACAACAATTCTCCGAAACACCAGCCGGCCAGTCTAATCGCCCTGTCGTCAGGGGAAATCAGCAAATGCAAAACCACCATTCTGAGAAAGAGCGACTAAATGTCCAGCCGGATACTTACTCTCATCACCGCACAATGACCTGAACCTGGCAGCAAGCGAAAGCAAATCGCGTTTCATTTCGGGCTGGACAGCGACTTCATCTCCACTTCAAAAGATCTCCTACCCAGACCAATCAATACGACCGACACAAACGGTCAGGTCGAAACGACATTAAAGTCCAATCAAATCGGATTGTTGACTTTTTGCCTCGACCACAAAATCGGTGAACCAGGATTTGAATGAGCCACAATCCGTGACTCCTCAGGCTTGATCAGATTCCTTCCTGATTCAGGCCAGTGAAACGCATCCCGCGTTTATCGCTATCCCCCGGCTCAGGAGATGAACTATGCAACAACGTCTGGTTCAGGATCTTATGCGGATTAGACATGGTCATGTCGTTCCGGAAACAGCGACTCTTCGACAAGTCGCAGAACGTCTGATTATCAGCGACTGCGACATGATGGCCGTCATAGATACTGACGGTCGGTTCTCTGGCGTTGTCTGCGAAAGCAGCGTCGTCCGCGCACTGATGACCAATCCCGCAGCCAACGCGACGATTCAATCCATTGTTTGTCGTCACGCGGAATCGATTCGCCTTGATGCGTGCCTTTCAACTGTGCTGCCGTTGTTTCGCTCGTCAGCGAACACAGCCCTCCCTGTTATCGATCAAACCGGCCTTGTGTGTGGCTTGCTGATGCGACGTGATGTCATCGGCAATTTGCTGAATCGCCAGGCAGAAGCAGCCATGTCGGCTGCCACGGAATCAGCAGCGTCAGACTCCGTCCATGCAAAGACTGTCGCTACACAGATTCGACCTCCATTTCAGAAATCTATGTCGACCCGCATCACACACACAGCCGAGACGAATCGTTCTGACGCCAAGCCATACCAGAAGCCCCACTTTCTAAGCGGAGATGCCGCACGACGAGTTCTCTGGGAAGCCGAAGACCGTTTGTAGTGTGACGGAGTACCATCCTCAGATCGTGAGTTTACGATTTCGGCTGGTTACGTCCCAGTACTCGGCGACAACACCATTCTCAATCACAGCGACCTTGTCATACAACGCACTGGTAGGGCAGACGTGCATCGGGATCGCCAGCATCACATCACCCGGCTGAAAACGATCGGCATCGGGCGTCACTAATCCCATGTGCTCTTCGCTGTGAATCTCCTGTACAGCCGTCGGAAGCTCAGGAATAAACATGCGTGATCCCCGTGGTGGATCGGCCGCGACAGCCTTGTTTCCAATGTCCAGGGTCACTCGATCCGCAGCCGGTCGACTGATTACACGCGTAACAATCGCCGCAGCCGGAAGGAATGGAAGGTCCGGGAAATTAGTCCCGTAACCAGCATCGTGAAAGACGCAGGTCCCCGGACAGAGTTCAATAGATGGATCTGACATCGCGGCATAGCAGGGAAACGTCGGAGTTCCTCCGCAGGCCAGCGCAGGAACTTTCGCTCCTGCGGCTTCGCACTTTGATCGCAATTCCTTTACACGCGGCCACTGCTGAGCGACTGCAGCGTTTCGTTCGTCGAGATTCAACTGCCGCTGATGACCATCGTAAACATGAAATCCGGCCGGTCGAAGCCCCGGCAATCTCGCAGTCAACGCATACAGTTCAACTGCACCGGGAGTCTCAGGAGTAATCCCGGTCCGATCCATTCCGACGTTCACGTCGAGCATCACGCCGATCGCAACACCAGCCGCAGAAGCGGTTGCCGACAACTCTCGCAGCGGACGCTCGTGATCATTGGTGACTGAAAACGCACACGTCGGAAACTTTGCCGCCAGCGCGACGATGCGGGCAATATTTGGCCCAACCGGATTGTAGGCAAACAACACGTCTGTGGCTCCGGCATTGGCCAGCATTTCACATTCAGCGATCGTGGCGGCCTTATGCTTCGTTACTCCTCGCTGGATCCACAGACGAATCACCTGCTCCATCTTGTGAGTCTTGCAGTGAGGCCTTAGCCGCGATGGAGACTTTGCCATAGCCAGCATGCCATCCATATTGGAAAGCAATCGCTCCTTAAAGATCACCATCGACGGGCTGCGGAGTTCCGACAATTCTGATGATGAGATCACTGGCAACGTAAAGGTCATCGTCGATTTCCTGCTGGCAAAGAGGCGGGCTATTTGTGATGTCGTGCGGAGGTGGGATGGGCATTCCTTTGCCTGACCTGGATCTGACAGATGTCCACCAAGGGCTGGAATGAAAAAGGGCTGCGATCTGATACCAGATCGCAGCCCTGAAATGTCTTAGTTTGCTGAGCCAGCGTCAATCAACCAACGAAGGTCTTTCGCTTGAGAGCGGCCAGACGCGACTTGGTGCGGGAAGCCGCATTCTTGTGAATCAGCTTCTTGGAAGCAGCCTGATCCAGTGCCTTTACAACAAGGCTGAATTCCTTATCAGCCGCTTCCTGGGTTGGCTTCTCAGCCAGAAAAGTACGGAACTTCTTGATACGAGTTCGCAGGGCACCGCGCTGATGGCGATTTCGCTCACGGCGAACAAGAGACTGACGAAGTGACTTTTCTGCAGACGCTGAATTAGGCATGGCGTAAACTAGGTCAAAAACGTGTCAAAAGGCGGAAAAAACGCTCAAACGCAGGGCGAGCGCCGTCGCTCAAAGTGAATCGAGCGGGGCAGGATAATCGTGATCCCGCGAAATTTCCAGCCTGATCGGCCAAATGTCGCATTCTCTCCAGCAAAACAGCCCCAAAGGCCGCAGAAACGGCGGATTCCGGCTCTCGGGAGATCACGATTGAGGCTTAAACTCGAACAACGAGTAGCCGAAATGAACAAACAGCACAAACAGCGTCGCCCACAGAATCGTTCGAGTGACCCCGTGGCTGATTTCTGATCCGGAGAGTTTCGGAGTGACCGCACACCTCCAGGAAATGATCGCAATCCCAAGTCCACACGTCAAGAGCTTGGCGATAAGCCACGAGGAGCCCTTGTAAAGGAATCCCGTCGGCAGGATTAGCTCGCGGTGGAAATGAGAGTCCCAGAAGCCAATTCCAAGTTCCGCATGGGTCATCAAAAACGCAAAGGAAGCAGCCACGGCAGCCACCGCGTAGCTGAGAAACGCCAGAAACGGTGTTCCGATCAGAAACGCGTACAGCACAGGAGTCCGAAGTAGCCGGGCGGGGTCAATTCCGATGGTCTTCATCGCATCCAGTTGATTCCCATAGACCTTGCTGCCGACATCGGACGCCACAGCCGCTCCGGACCTCGCGGCAATCAAAATCGTCGCAAGTATCGGGACCAAAAAACGGTACAAGGAGAAGCCCGTCGCGTGCAACAAATTCTCGGTCAGCAATGGTTCCGTAAACTGACGAAACGGCAAATAGCGAAACACGAAGTCCTGAGCCACAAATCCCAGGATCATGCCGGCGACGCCCACATAAACACAGGCCGACGGACCAGCCACCAGCCTCAAATAATAGAGCGTGTACCTCAGGCCCCACTTCTGGCTTCTCCAAAGTGGCAGAAGGGACCACGGCAAACTGATCACCGATTCCACAAACTGACCGGACTCCTCCATCGCAATTCGAATAGCGATGACCGTCCGCGATGAAAGTGAATCCTGCACGACATCGTTCGCCATCACAGGCGGCGGTCCAAGAACGTCCGGGAGCTTACTCCATTCTTCTCGAGGAAGCTCAACCAGTTTCTTCTGAGTGTGATCGAGCAGAATAATCCGATCCGCGATACGACTGAGCGTCTCATAGTCGTGAGTAATCAGAATCGATGTTCGCCGATGACCGTGCTGCGTTTCACTAATGAATTCCGCAACCTGCAATGCCGTCTTGTGATCAAGCCCCGAAGTGGGTTCATCGTAGAAGACGACATCTGCCTCGGATGCGATCGCCCGCGCGATGGCCAACCGTTGCTGTTGTCCTCCACTCAGTACGCTGGTTGGCCGATCTGTGGGTACACGCAACTCCGCGAGGAGTTCCGCAGCTCTGTTGGCAGAAGCTTGCTTGCGATCGGCCGCATGGTCCAGAGCAATCTGCACATTCTGCAGCGGATTTAATTCATCCAGCAGTGCAAAATCCTGAAAGACAACGGCCACCGGATGAGTCCTGTCCGATTCCGGTCGATGCGTTCCTTTCGCACTAACAAAGTCGATCGTTCCGGCATAACGAATTCCAGTATGAGTGGGCTCGATAAGTCCCGCCAGAATTCTCAACAGCACCGACTTACCAACACCACTCCAGCCCAGCAGTAGAATCAGTTCGCCAGCAGGAAATGTGATCGATGCGTCTTCCAGCAATACTTTTGTTCCCGCCGTAACCGTCAGATGACGCAGATCAACACGAGTTCCCGAACCAACCTCGTTCGGAACCTCGGCAGGCTGAAGACCTGAGCGTGAATGACTATCAGACAAAGAATAATCCCCGAAGATCGCTCGGAAAGAAGCAAGGCACATGACCTGCAGTGTTCGGACAGGTGCCTTGCGAATGGCAAAGACGTCAGCCAGTGCTTCGCTACTTAGCCGCAGGTCTTAGATACTTGTCATTCAGTTTGTCACAGGACCAAAGCAAGCCACGTGTGACCAGATCAAGATATCGAGCGTCTTCGACAGTCGCATTGTTGTGACCCAGAGTCGTCGCGAAAACGCGAGTCTTCATGCGATAGTTATTGGTCCAGACAACGGTGGCATCTGTGGATCCATCCTGCTGGCCTACAGCAAGAGTGCTGGCGGTTTCCAGCAGCTTGCCTTCGCTGTTGTTATAAAGCTCTTCGTTGACCGTGGTCCAGTCCGTAAGGCCGGTCCGAATCGGATTTGTTGCATCCGTGAAGCTCACATGAATTGGAGCCTGACGTCCGTGGCCGGTTGTCTGGAGTCCGGTAAATTCAAACCAGGGCGTCACAGCTTTGGGATAGCCTTCGCTGCGATAACTATGCATGCCACAATGCAGCAGCACGGCTGGCAGTCCCTGTCGATGTGGCTCCAGAATTCTGTCGATGATGGCCAGATCTTTGACATCGGACGAGCATTCATCGTGAATGACTACGTCGAATCCATCGGCCCAGTCGGCCTTTTCGTAAACAGGATTCATGTGGCCTGTGGACGTATCCTTGTCCAGCGCGATAACAAATTCGACATGGGCTCGTTCAGCAATCCCCTTCGCCAGAAAGTCCTTCTGTGCGTTGTAATCGTGGCAGCAACCTCCAAGAACCAGCAGTGCACGGATTGGTTTTACGTCCCCCGCAGAAATGACGCTCTGGCTGAAAACGCAGAGGAAGAACAAAACAGCATGAATTCTGAACGAATGAGATGAGGTGGGGGTCATCGCACGGGACTCCTGAAAAGGTGAAACAATTCGAGTCCCACATTCTGAGCGACGCAACGACGAATGCAAAGCGGACGTGAACTATCCTCCGCAGGAATTCCGTTACGCCTCAGCTCCGATTTGATCCAAGAGCCCCAAACGAAACCGGGAAGGCCCCCCTGGCGGCCGCTTGCCTCCGTGATTCCTCGCTCTCGGCGGGAGCCCGTCCCGATTTTTTCAGGCGTTCCAGGTTCCTGACTTCCCTGACGATTCATCAGAATATTTCGGAGACCTCATTCGAGGAGGCTCACAACTAAGGCCACGTAACGCCGTAATACCAATACCAGTCTTGATAATTTACGACTGGAAATACGGGGGTCGGCGGCGGCAGATACACGAATGGGTTCAGTGTTGTTGGAGCGAGAATTCGGGGAGGTGGTGTCAGTGTTGGCGGTGCATATGTCATCTGATCATCGATCGTTGGAAATACCGGCACATTCGCTAATGGATTTGTGCCAATTGGTCCAACGGGATCCGAAATCACTGACCCGAGCAACCTCACCGCGACTGAAGAGATAGGGGTCGCATTATTCGAAACCGCGTTGATCCGCACAAAGTACTTCCCTGGAGTCAGCAGCACATTGTTGGAAGTCTTCGTTTCATTTCGGAATGAAACAATGCGATGAACCTCATGCCCTGTCACATCAAAAATTGTCACCTGAGTGGCAATTAGTTGGCTGGCATTGGAACGAATCGACAGCAATGCAAAGTTAAATAATGTGGTACGACGAAGTGTCAACTCTTTCAGAAGAGTCGGCGAGGCAGCGTTCAGCGTATCCTGCACCATCTTGATTTGCTGTTCCGCAGCAGCTGAGAATCTTACCTTCAGGGCGTAGTTGCCGACACGATAACGAGTCTGGCCACCTGCTCCAGACACACGCGCGTACCAGATTCTATTCGAGGTCGGATTCGAAATCTGGTAAGTCACTGTTCCATTGGAATTGCGCAACACCGTCACTGGAACCTGCTGAAGTTTGTCGTTGTAAATGATCAGTGACGGCTGCAACTTTCCGATCTCCGCGGCATCAACGGTGACGAGCATGACGTTACCAGCCGGAACAACCGAGGGACTTTTCCAGCCATAAAAATCAATATCTCCTGAATCCGAGATCGTTCCGTTTGTTTCGTAATGAAGATTATCGATGTAACCAGGAGTCGTCTTAAGAATGGTTGCCGTCAATGAGGTTTCGTTGGTTCGCAGATCGTTCACAAACTGCCCGGCAATTCCTGTACTCAGCAATACCACCAGATCGCTCTGACGAACTGTCTCCAGCTTCTTCATCACCACTTCAGTAATTCGAGCTGCGCTGACGGTATTGATGCCATTGAATTTCGAAACAATCGCATAGCCACCGATACTGTAATTCCCCGTCGGTTGGGCAGCGGACACCTTTACGAACACGAATTGATCCAGCGTCGGCAGCGTCAGTACCAAATCCTTGCCCGGCGTTGTCGCAGTGGCAGAAGAAATCAAAACTCCTGAGCGATCAAAGATCTCCAGCCTTGGCTGCAGAAGACTCATTCCGGCGGTTCGCAATGAGATTGAAACAGATCCCAAATAAAAATCCACTTTGTCCATCGCGTAATAATCGACATCTGTGGCCGTCGAAATATCACCATAGTTGATCAGCGGTACGAGGCCCAGATAACTGCCATCTCGTAATCTTTTCGCATCAGATCGTTGATTGTTTGTTTTGCTCAACTCATTCAGATCGATCCGAGTACCGTGCAGAGATCTCAGAGCGGCAATATCCGCAGTTGTCGGCTGAGCAACCGTGAGCGGATTGTTGCGTGGATACATAGGAGAAACGGGATCCGTGCTGTGCTCGAGCCCCAGCACATGACCAATCTCCTGCATGGCCACCGCCTTAAACTGCGCAAGGCTAGCCGGTTTGAACTGACTATTAAAAATGATCTCCCCGACCCAGGTGCCGGCGGCAGCTCCTGTATGTGGCACAGAAACCGCGTAGACTTCTCGAGACATCTCAATGGCCCCGATTCGAATATCACCGAACCGAGTATCGCCCTGTGTTTCCCCTGGAATACCAAAATCGTGGCCACCATCACTCACGATTCCAACATTCAGATTCGCGTTGCGAGTCCAGGTCTGAAAAACTTCCTGTATCCATCCACGCAGCTGAGATGGCGTTCCCAGCGCAGAAAATGTCTGGTTAAATTTACTGCTCTGCCCCGCGATCTTTGTTCCGTCCGGCGCGATGCTGGCGGTGAGATCTTCTGCGTTGTCCCAGCCTACTCCTGTCAGCAGCTGTCTGCGTTCCAATGATTCAGCGACAACAAGGGTCGCCACATCGATTGTGGACTTCCCGAACTTTCTTCGATCACTGCCAGCAGGAGCCATGGATCGAAACGCCACGGAGATTTGTCGAACAAGATTGTGGACGGAACTGAACATGAATGCCTCTTCAGAAACGCACATTGAGCCAATCTCAAACTGTACTCAAACCAACATCACAGCTTGAATACCAACGCGGACAGACCACCCGCAAAAATCACTTTGCCGTACACTAATCCAAATACCAAATCCAATTGTGAAGCCGGCAGGCCCATTGCAGTCGGCTTCGTTAGTATGATCCGTGGTCAGATCGCCAGTATCTCCTTTTTTTCGGTCACATCTCCCCATTTTCTCTCAGAACCCCATTCCCACTGACTGTCAAGCGCATGGGAATCCCTTCCACAAGCGTGGTTATCCCTGTGGGAAGCGAAAGCCGAGACCGAAATCCGCCACGAAAAATAAGTTTTTCGCGACGACCTCAATATCCAACACGATCAGGGAACCGGACGAACGAGCGTGCGGATGGCCTGAAGGACTTCTGAATACTGTGGCAACGGCCTGATCGCAGCCAAATCAGGATCCGACGCAGCGACGGTTAACAGAGTCGCATCCTCCCTGAGACTCTCTGCAAGAGATTTCAAGGCATCGACGCGATCAGACTCTGATTGCGTCGAAGTTAAGGAGTAGACGCAGGCGACCATGTAAATCAACAAAGGGTCGTCGGACAACTTTCGAGCCTCCACAGCATCTTGAATCGCCTCAGCACGTCGCCCAGCTCGGGCGTGCAGAACAGCACGCCCAGCCCAGAGATAGGCATCTTCAGGATGATGAGTCAATGCCTCACTGATCACTTGCGCTGACTCATCGGGCTGCTTCAGGTACTCCGACAGCACCATCGAAAGATTCCGATAGCCATCGTGCGATGTCGGATTAATTTTCATTGCTTCAAGAAAGTCCGCTCGAGCCAAATCGGGGTGATTTGGTAAGCGGGCCAAACCACGCGCAACCCAGCTGCGATCGTCCTTCGGTGTACGACGTAAACCCTCCTCAAGATCCTTCGCCGCGGCTTCCTGATTTCCCAGCTGTTGATGCAAAGCGGACCGCAGGAACCAGACTCGCGTTTCACTAAACTCATGTTGAATTGCAACATTCAGATCTTCCAGAGCTTCAGGTATTCTTCCAGCCGCCTGGCAGGCCATCGCTCGAGCCACACGAGCCTGATCAAGATTGGGATCGATCTCCAGAACCCGACTGAAGTCACTGATGGCCTCTGTATGTCTCTTGCGAAGAAATCGACCAGCCCCCCGCTGATACCAGGTCTGGGCAATGTTTGGTTCAAGAGCAATCGCAGCCGTCAACAATGATTCCGCAGCCTCCTGATCTCCCTGCAGCCGTTCCATAATCCCACGCAGAAACAAGATCGGAAAACGATCTGGATAACGATCACTTAAGGCCTGCAGCAGTCCCATGGCTTCCGCGAATCGATGATCGAAGACCAGGTGTGTCGCTTTCAAATAGTCATCGACGCTGTCACTCTTTCTCAAACCGGAATCGTCAGAATTTCGAGTCGCTGACTGCTGCGTAACACCTTCTAAAGCATCCTCGTCGCCTTCAAGTTTTTTCAAAAAGATTGTCAGTTCCTGAATCTCACGACTCAACCGAAGAACCTCGTCGCCGGAAATGGCCGTGGAAAACCGGGCCATCGTAACTTCTGATTCGCCCGGACGGTTAACACCGAACGGGGCAAGTGCAGACTTCAGGTTTTGCACCGCAAGATCACGAGAGCCGTCGCCGATGGCCGCTGAATACGCCACTGCGTGAAGCTTCGGAACCTGCCGAGTGAATTCACCGTACTGCTGCCTTAGTGAAACGATCTGCAGTTGATGCTGACCCTGCCACCAAAGAGTTCCCATGCCCAACAACGCCGCAGTGCTCAGCACAACAACACCGGACACTGACGCGATTCGCGGATGCCGGCGGCCCCACTTGCGAAGACGTTCACTCAACGATCTGTTGGCCGCATATCGAAATGGCAGATGGTGCAGATGCCTGTCCAGATCATCAGACAATTCCTGAGCTGTTTGGTAGCGGTGTGCAGGATCCGGAGCCAGACACTTTTGAATGACCGACTCAGCATCGACGGATAGCCGCGGTACAATCCGACGTGGGACAATTGAGGCGGCCCACCTTTCATCAATCATTGCCTTTCGATTACCCTCATTCCTCGAGAAAGGCAGACGACCGGTCAGCAATTCAAACAGAATAACGCCCAGTGAATAGATATCAGACGCCACATTGACGCTGCGAAATGAATCGATGGAAGCGATCTGTTCAGGGCTCATGTACGGCAATGTGCCGCCAGCGATTTCATCCGTTGCCAGCGAATCTTCAGCTTCCGCAGCAAGGTTGAAGTCCAGGATCATCGGCTGGCCATCTTCCGTCAGCAAAACGTTGGCCGGCTTCAGGTCACGATGGAGTATCCCTTTGGCATGAGCATGCTGCAAACCTTCTGCCAGTTGCCGCACGATCCACAATGCTGACTGCTCGAGATTCAGCCCCGCCAACGGAGATCGAGAAGCACTCATCAACGTTTCCGACTCGCTGCCGGCCGGACCTTGACGCTCCGCCTTCGCTTTCTCGGGCAATGATGCCATGGCCAACAGTGTCTTCGAATCATATGCCGTGACCGTGCTCAGCAATGAAACGCCGTCTTTAGGCTGAGTCGAGGACCTCAATGATTCGATGACGTCTTTCAGAGTCGCTGAGCCAAACCACGGCATGCACAACACAGAATGCTGCTGATACTCGTGCACGGAATAAATCGGCACTATATTCGTATGCTGCAGCCGCGCCAGACGCTCAGCTTCTCGAAGGCGCACCGAAGAAATCTTCAGCACAACAAGACGTCCCGACAGCGACGTCTGACGTGCCAGATAGACTCGGGAAAATGTACCTCGACCCAGCTCACCAACGATCTGAAAATCCAGCAAAGACTCACCCGGAGACAAACGGATTCGCACACCAGAATCCAGTTCGGTCTCGGGAGTCTTCTGTGAGTTCGCGGCCGACTTCGGCCACTGACTCGTGTCGACATTGTACTTCCGGGCAAAAACTCCTGAGTCGACCGGCTCAGCCGACATCAGCCGCAGTCGAT
>CAMAXD010000088.1 GCA_945861975.1 Candidatus Kuenenia stuttgartensis
GGACTTTTAATCAGTTTGGCCCTGCAAAGACCAGTTGACCGCGACTCCATGCCCCTTGGGCGGCAGCACTAATTTTCATCAACAACATTGGGCCGGAGCTGTAAATCAGCCCATCCGGTCAAAGAATCCTGAGCAGGTGCTTCAGGGCCTGCAAGGGGTAGAGTTAATCCATCCCCCAGTCGAATATGCCCCAACAGCCTGACTCTGGAGGCCGAATCATGGTTTGGACCTGAGCATCAAACCTTGAGAGGTGCTGCGCAATTGCTTTCCCGAAGACAGGCGGAACCAACGATTTCCTGCCGTTGACTAGCCAGTATCCACCCTGACTGTACACTCTGTTTGCTCAGGTTTCGCCGAGCCCCAAAATCCTGCGACAACGGGTCATTTTGGCGATTAGAGGTTTCGTGTCATCGCGATTGGCTTCCAAGTAGTTCATCCATGTCGTCACCCCCATCCGTTCAATATGCGTCGCGCACGGACAAAGGGATGCGGCGCGCCATGAATCAGGATTCGTTGCAGATTCGAATGTGCAATGATGCGGACGAGTGGAGCCGCTGTGGCCACCTGTTTGTCGTGGCTGATGGTATGGGCGGACACGCGGTTGGAGATCTGGCCAGTCGCATTGCAATCGATACACTCCCGCATGCCTACTTTAAGAACAACAACGCCACAACCGTAGAAAGTCGCATGCGAGAAGCGATCGTGGCGGCAAACAAAGCCATCAATGATCGAGGGCGGGAGAACCGTGAATTCGAAGGAATGGGGACGACGTGCAGTGTCCTCAGTCTCTCCGAAAGAGGTGCTCTTGTCGGCCATGTTGGCGATAGTCGTGTCTACAGAGTCCGCTGCGGCCATATTGAGCAACTAACATTCGACCATAGTCTGCAGTGGGAAATGATTCGGCTGGGTCGAGCAACGCCAGAGAATGTAGAACTCTTTCACCCGCGCAATGTGATCACCCGTTGCCTCGGGCCTGACCCTCACGTCCAGGTCGACATCGAAGGACCATTTTCGGTTGAACCCGGCGACCTGTTCCTGCTCTGTTCGGATGGTCTGACAAATCACGTCAGTGATACGGAGATTGGACAGATTGTCGGATCAATGCCGCCGACCGAATCCTCCAGGCTGCTGATCAATCTGGCGAACTGTCGGGGAGGGTCTGACAACAGTACGGTCGTGGTGATATCGATAGACAGTTACCCTCACTCACCTACCGGGGAGGCACTGTCTGGATCTATGCCAGTCGTGCAGGTACGCACATCAGAGATAGCGTCTGCGCATCGTGCTGGATTATGGACAACTCTTCTGGCGATTGCTGCTGTGATCTGCCTTGTTTACGGTATCAGCCTTGCGCTCACTCAGAACAACGCCGCTGCAGCTCTCTTGGTTGCGGCATCAGTTTTTGCATGGCTGATCAGCCGACGCATCTCGAAGAATGATCTGACAGTCACTTCGACAGATGCAGAGGCAGACCCTCTATCGCAACTCGACAATCCAGATGCTTCGGTAGAACATCCTGAGCCGCAACGACGAAGAAATGTAGTACCGGATTCTTCCAGCATTTCACGATCGGCTTTTTTGCCAACATCGCCTTATCGAGTCATCAATTCGGAACTGTCGGAAGCACTCCTCTCGAATCTTGCAGAAATTCAAAGCGATCTTGTGCAGGCAGCCAGAGATAGTGGCTGGAAAGTCGACTTTGAAGAACTGACGAATCTGAACCGTCAGGCTGTTCAGTCACAGCAAGCTCAAAAACTTGACAGAGCCATCAAATCACGCGGAAAAGCTATCGATCTGCTGATGAAAGAGCTTTATCTCCGATCACGTCCAAACTAAATTCGGTCTCCCATCCCTTGCGAGGCAAAATCCGGAAACTCGGATCGACCAAACACGCTGGCCAGACAGGAGATATATCAACAGCCAAATTAGGGGCTGGACCTGCGGTCCCGGCGTGAATACGATAATCGGACCATCGACCTTCCCTGAGGGAATGATTTCCCCAGTCCAGTTTCGCATACTGAGTCCAAATCTTCGCTGGCCTGTTTCGTGATACCTCCAATGAGTACCTTTCAGAAACAACCTGCTGCTGCCGCAGAGCCCGATTCGCCCGAGGTGGTTGCTCCGCAACGCGCAGTGGGTAGCGAAACGGAAAACCAGTTGTCTCAGGAAGAAGCCGAACAACTGCAAAAGGAGAGGCTGGAGGCAATCCGTGGTGCGATTGCCCGTGGCGATTACGACTCGGAAGAGATCCTCGAAAAGGCGATTTCGCGGATGTTGCAGAGCCTCGAAGACGAAGATTCTTCGGTTTGACCGAATTTTGGGTGCTGTTGAAGAACGGCTTTTTAGAAAAGAGCCGCTTCTTTGGCATCGCGAGTGACATTTAGCGAAATCCTGGCCAAACTGAGGCGGTCTTTGGGTGAAATCTGAATTTCACTCAGCCCAGCCGCTTGAGTCACATCATCGCAAGCTCAGGCCCGTGTCTCGGTTCAGCGTTTTCTCTGAGGTTCAAAGTGAGTGATCTGGCTGTCAACGAGTTCGATCGTCAAGAAGTCGCAGCATCGCCTGTCGAGAAGTTTCGTGAGTACCTGGCGACTCAGGGAAAACGTCTGACACAGGAACGCGAAACGATCGTTCGCGAGATCTTCGCTGAACACGAGCATTTCGATTCCGATCAGATCGTTGCGCGGCTGACTCAGCCCCGACGCGACGGTGGGCGCGTCAGCCGGGCGACAATCTATCGGACCATCAGTTCGCTCGAAGAGGCAGGGCTGATTCGTAAAGTTGCACGCTCCAATGATCGTGAAGTTTACGAACACGATTATGGATATCCTCAGCACGATCACTTCATTTGCGAAAAGTGCCAGCAGCTTGTGGAGTTTCGCAACGAGGAAATCTCCGCGGTACTGGAACGAGTTGCTGCGGACCATGGCTTTCGTATGAGTGGACATCGCCTTGAAGTCCATGGTATCTGTGCCGAATGCGCAAAGCCCCCTTCACGACGACACCGTAAACTGGACATGATCTAGGCATGGCTTTGTCATCAGTGCGAGTGCTGTCTGTCATTCCGCCGATGACACAACTCAACACGCCGTACCCGTCAACGGCCTACCTGACGGGGTTTCTGCGTTCACAGGGTATCAACGCCACGCAGGAAGATCTGGCCCTGGCCCTCGTGCTGAGGTTGCTTTCATCAGACGGATTAACCTCCGTTCGCGAGCGCATTCTGCTCATTGATGAGCAGCAGCGAACCACCGGAGTCAAACGTTTTCATCAGCAGTTCGAGCAATATCATACGACAATCGATCGCACGATCTCATTCCTGCAGGGAAAAGACGCCACGCTCGCCCATCGCATTGCCGGTCGCCACTTCCTCCCAGAGGGATCTCGCTTCGATTCGCTCGATGTCTATGTGGCGGATGAGGAGTTTAGCGATGATCCGATGGCATGGGCGTTCGGAATGCTGGGGGTCCAGGATCGAGCCCGGCACTTCGCAACTCTTTATCTAAGTGATCTGGCTGATGTCCTGCGTGAAGCTATTGATCCACGATTCGAATTTGTCCGCTACGCAGAATCGCTGGCCCAGAGTCAGCCCACGTTCGATCCTCTCGCAGAAGCATTGGCTGCTCCTCTGAATCTTGTCGATGAACTCCTGCAGGATCTGACACTGCAGGCAATCAGTCGACATCAGCCAGATCTTGTGCTGATCACAGTTCCTTTCCCAGGAACTGTCTATGCGGCTTTTCGTATCGCACAGGCAATTCGATCACAGTACCCCACGATCAAAACGGCATTGGGCGGCGGATTTGCCAATACAGAGCTTCGCGAGTTATCCGAACCGCGAGTCTTTGACTATTTCGATTTCGTGACCCTGGATGATGGGGAACGCCCACTGCTTGCGTTACTCGATTTTCTTCAGGGCCAACGCCCTGCGAGTCAACTCGTTCGCACTTACATGCGGAGTGCAGAGAATGACGAAGAACCTGCTAAAGTTCGTTACATCAATTGCGCTGAGCCGGATGTGCCTTTTGCCGAAGTTGGCACTCCGACCTGGGATGGCCTTCCCATCGACCGTTATCTGTCAACGCTCGATATGCTGAACCCAATGCATCGACTGTGGTCCGATGGCCGCTGGAACAAACTCACCGTGGCGCATGGGTGTTATTGGAAGAAGTGCAGCTTCTGCGACGTCACTCTCGACTACATCTCACGCTACGACACAGCGGCCGCAGAGACCCTGGTTGATCGGATTGAGGCGATCGTTGCCGAAACAGGTCAGACGGGATTTCATTTTGTCGACGAAGCCGCTCCTCCGAAAGGGCTCAAGGCACTTGCCGAAGAATTGCGGTGCCGCAAAGTTTCTATTTCGTGGTGGGGCAACATTCGTTTTGAAAAGTCATTTACTCCCGAACTTTGTCAATTATTGGCCGACAGCGGGTGCATCGCCATCTCGGGAGGCCTTGAAGTCGCTTCAGATCGACTGTTGAATCTGATGAAGAAGGGCGTGTCTGTCGAGCAGGTTGCTCGTGTCACTCGCGGATTCAGCAATGCCGGAATTCTGGTGCATGCCTATTTGATGTACGGCTTTCCGACTCAGACTGTGCAGGAGACCGTCGATGCACTGGAGTATGTTCGGCAATTGTTTGAAGAAGGCTGTATCCAGAGCGGATTCTTCCACCGATTTACCTGCACGATTCATTCGCCCGTCGGAAAGACCCCGGAGGAATATGGAGTCACGCTGATTCCTCTTCCAGAGGTTACGTTCGCCAAAAACGACATCGGCTTCATTGACCCGACCGGCGTCGATCATGACACTCTGGGGCAGGCACTCAACAAAGCTCTCTACAACTTCATGCATGGCATCGCGTTGCAGGAGGATATCCGTAGTTGGTTCGGCGGTAAGGTACCCAAACCTCGGGTTGCCAGAAACTTTATTGCCAGAGCTCTTTACACACACTGACGCGAGGGGCTGCTAGTGGACGGCCATGTGGAACGAACTCAATGGTCATGACTGAGTTTTTGCACAACGGCGTTGGTTGCTTCGGGCATTATGCTCTTGTTGAATTTGCCAGTCAGTGTTGCTCAGGCTTTGTCAGAAACAGATCTCCTGATTTACGGAGCCACGCCGGCGGGAATTGCAGCAGCATTCACCGCAGGCACCTGCAGGATATCGACGCGAAGACTTCGCCGACGTTCTCGCAGCCTTGGAATCCGGCCAGATCGATAAGGTCTTCGATTATCCTCGAAGATGCATCGTCACAGATCTTCAGACGCTTCCGGGAATCATGCTGGATGACAGCGATGCGGAACTCACAGGCGACTGGCAGTATTCGAGCCACACGTCTCCGTATGTCGGACGAGGTTGTTTGCATGATCGGAATACCAGCAAAGGCCAGAAATCCGCAACGTTCAGGCCAGCCTTCCCTGTCACAGGGAAGTAAGAGGTGCGAATTTCTCATTATTACAACATCAGACGCGCCACTAACACCACCGTAACGATTCATCATGGCGACGGTGAGTTTGGGACAGAGATCAACCAGCAGCAAGAGCCTGAACATGAATGTCTGTTTAGTATTCTGGGAACCTTTCACTCTCCTGCTGGAACCAAAAGCTGGATTCGGATTTCAAATTCCGGCACCGACGGCAAGTAGGTGATCGTCGATGCCGTTCAATTTCTGCCAGCAGACTAATGGAGGTGAAAAGTCTGTTTTGATCTGACGTCGAGGCGCAGCAGAGTTCCTGTCAGTGGTAAGATAAGATTTCGTCGTCCTTGTGGGACTTACGGGTTTTCTCTTTGAGGGACTTGGCATGATGTCTTCTGAAGACTCTCTGATCACCGCTCGCCGTTATTTCTGTTTGGCACTGTTGGCTTGTATCGAGACAGGTGGCCTGATGGGTTGCGGGGCCTCAGATGCTGTGGCCCCAGCTCCAATGATTCCCGAAGTTACGGTATCAGTTCCAGTAAGTCGCGAACTGGTGGACTACGAATACTTCACCGGGCGAATTGACCCGAAAGAGAAAATTGAGCTGCGAGCCAGAACCAGCGGTCACCTGATCAAACTCCATTTTCAACCCGGAACAGAAGTCCAGAAAGACGACCTGCTCGTCGAGATCGATCCGCAACCGTTTGAAACCGATTTGGCTCGCGCAACTGCCGATCTGGCCCAGGCTGAAGCTCGTCACACGAAGCTCCAGGGGACTCTGAAGCGAATAGAAGCGGCTCGAGCCAAAGGGGCATCGACGGAAGAAGAACTTCAAACGGCGATCGGTGACACGGCAGAGGCGGCTGCGGCCGTCGATGTGGCGAAGGCGGCGAAGAAAACGGCTGAGATCAATCTTGGTTACTGTCAGTTGAAAGCGCCTATCTCCGGGAAGATCGGCGATCGCATGATGGACGAAGGCAATCTCGTCACAGGCGGTCCTTCCGGCGCCTTTAACTCCACTTTGCTGACGACTATCGTCGCCGTTGATCCGGTCACGGTATTGTTTGATATGGATGAGAATACTCTGGTGCGACTGCAGCAGGCAATTCGCGATCGCAAGCTGGAAGTGCCGGCAGAGAACTCTATCTCTGTCGAACTCGGACTACCGATTCATCAAAACCAGTATCCATTGAAGGGCGTCGTTCGCTTCATCAACAATCAGGTGGATTCACGCACCGGAACAATACTGATTAAAGCGGACGTTCCAAACCCCAAACCTGAAACTGGTGGGCGAGTTTTGACCCCCGGCATGTTCACACGAATCCGAATCCCAATCGGAAAACCTCGCCCAGCGTTGCTTGTGCCGGAAGCTGCACTGGGATCTGATCAGGGCAGTCGTTTTCTCTTTATCGTGAACAACGACAAGAAGGCCGTTCGCCTCAATGCTGAAGTGGGACTCCTTGATGGTGACATGCGTGAGATTGTGTCAGTAAAGTCCTTCGGCGAATCTGAATCTCGACCGTTGCAAACCAACGAACAGGTCGTCGTACGAGGAATCCAGCGAGTTCGATCCGGCATCGAAGTTGCCGCGAACGCCGACGATCAGTAAGTCATAGATCGTTTAACGGCAAGCCGCAGGCGACCGCACTCGATCAATTCCGGACGCACTGAAATCACTCGCCGGCGATAACGTTCCCTTGTCCGCCAATTGTGTCACGATTTCACTTCACGGACCATCAATTCTTGCTCGAGGTCTGACGTGTCAGCGCTATCCAAATTCTGTATCGATCGACCGATCTTTGCCGCAGTGCTTTCGGTTGTCATCGTAATTGCTGGCGCCATTGCTGTCACCACGTTGCCCATTGCGCAGTATCCGGAAATCGCCCCGCCAACAGTGCAGGTCACCTGTGCTTATCCCGGTGCAAACGCCAGCGTTGTTGCTGATACAGTCGCCTCGCCGATTGAGCAACAGGTCACCGGCGTGGAAAACATGCTCTACATGTCGTCGCAATGCACGAATGATGGTCAATACAGCCTGACTGTCACATTCGATGTCGGGGTCAACCTGGATATGGCCCAGGTTCTGGTACAGAACCGCGTAAACCTCGCGTTGCCGTCTCTGCCCGATGTTGTCAAACAGACAGGCGTCAGCGTCAAAAAGCGATCTCCCAGCATTCTTCTCGTCGTCAATCTGTTTTCTCCGGACGGTTCGTATGACCAGCTTAAGCTGAGCAACTACGCAACGATCAATCTTCGTGATGAGTTAGCTCAGTTGTCCGGTGTCGGTGACATCAGCATGTTTGGTCAACAGGACTACAGCATGCGCATCTGGCTTGATCCGGAGAAGATTGCGGCTCGCGGCCTCACAGCCGCCGACGTTGTTGGTTCACTGAAAGAACAGAACGTTCAGGTAGCCGCTGGCTCTTTGGGTCGCCCGCCAGTCCCCGTTGGTCAGGCGTTTCAATACACACTCAGTACACTGGGGCGACTGCAGGATCAGAAGCAGTTCGGCGAGATCATTGTCCGTTCTGGCTTTGAGGGTGAGATGGTTCGTTTACGCGATCTGATCAGCGATCAACGCATGGACTCATCGGGCACACAACTTGGCGGGATTCAACTCGGGACGAAAAACCAGGACACATTGTGTTATCTGGATGGAAAGCCGTCCGTTGGTCTTTCGATCTACCAACAACCCGGATCAAACGCTCTGGCCACGGCCGACAAAATCCGCGAACGCATGGAACAACTGAAGCTCTCATTTCCGGATGGTGTGGATTATGGCATCGTCTACGACACGACTCCATTTATCGATGAATCGATCCATGAAGTCTTCAAAGCCTTGCGCGACGCGATCGTGCTGGTTGGAATCGTCGTGCTTCTGTTTTTGCAGTCCTGGCGTGCCACTTTGATTCCGCTGATTGCGGTACCAGTAGCCATTGTCGGTACGTTTGCCCTGATGGCGGGTTTCGGTTTCAGCCTGAACAACCTGTCGCTGCTCGGACTGGTACTTGCGATCGGGATCGTAGTGGATGATGCCATCGTGGTCGTCGAAGCCGTGGAGCATCACCTGGAACACGGCATGTCGCCACGCGATGCTTCACGAAAAGCCATGGATGAAGTCGCCGTTCCCGTCATTGCGATCTCGCTCGTCCTGATGGCCGTCTTTATCCCGTGTGCATTTATCACCGGGATTACAGGCCAGTTCTTTCGACAGTTTGCCGTCACTATTGCCGTATCCACATTCTTCTCGGCCGTGAACTCGCTGACGCTCAGCCCGGCTTTGGCAGCTTTGTTATTGCGTCCGAAGGCCGAACAAAAAGACATCCTGACCCGACTCCTGAACGCCGCGCTCGGCTGGTTCTTCAAGCTGTTCAACAAGTTCTTCGATAAAGCCTCCAGCGGCTACGCATGGTCCGTCGGCTGGCTTCTGCGTTTGTCGATGATCGTTCTCTGCGTTTACGGTGGGCTGCTTTACGCGACCTATTACAGCTTTACGCATGTTCCGACCGGATTCGTCCCTGCTCAGGACAAAGGTTACCTGCTGATCAACGTACAGCTTCCCGATGCGGCATCGCTGGAACGCACTAACGCAGTCATGAAAGAAATTGATCGCATCGCGCGGGGCGACGAAAGTGACAAAACGAAGTATCCGGGTATCAAAGGCGTTGGCCACGTGATTTCGATCCCGGGTCAGTCAATCGTGCAGAATGCGACCGGTTCGAACTTTGGCTCGATGTTTGTGATTCTGGATGAGTTCGAAGAACGCGGTCCCGAACTCAACTCTGATATGATCGCTCAGCAACTGCGAGGAGCCGCATTTCGAAGTATTCAGGATGCCGCCGTCGCCGTGTTTGGACCACCGGCTGTCGATGGTCTCGGCAATGCCGGCGGTTTCAAAGTGATGATTCAGGATCGATCCGGCACCGGCTTCGGTGGACTGCAGAATGCGGCCGACACATTTGCCGCTCAGGGAAATCAGCGTCCCGGGCTGGCCGGTCTCTTCAACGCCTTCCGTGCCAATACTCCACAGATGTTTGTCGAGGTCGATCGAGAAAAGTGCAAATCGCTGGGCATTCCTCTGAACGATGTCTTCCTGACGCTTCAGGTCTATCTTGGCGGCTTCTATGCCAACGACTTCAATCGCTTTGGCCGAACATGGCAGGTCAATCTTCAGGCGGATCCCGCGTTTCGTCTGACGGCCGATGACGTTCGCAAGCTCAAGGTGCGAAACCCGATGCGGGACATGGTTCCGCTGGCCAGCATTGCTGAAGTTCGCGACATCGCAGGTCCGGGTTTGATCACTCGCTATAACGGAGTTGTCGCAGCGACGATCAATGGAGGAACGTTGCCGGGCGTGAGTTCCGGGCAGATGATTTCCACGGTCGATGATCTGGCCGCCACAGAACTGCCTCCGGGGATGACCTCTTTGTGGACTGAGCTGACGCTATTGCAGATTCGAGCGGGCAATACTGCGATGGTTGTGTTCGCACTGGCCGTCGTTTTGGTCTATCTCCTTTTGGCCGCACAGTATGAAAGTCTCCGTTTGCCGTTTGCCGTCATTCTTGTCGTGCCAATGTGTCTGCTGTGCTCGGTGATCGGCGTCGCATGGGCTCATCTGGACATCAACATCTTTGTGCAGACCGGGCTCGTCGTACTTGTGGGTCTCGCCAGCAAAAATGCGATCCTGATCGTCGAGTTTGCCAAGGAAAAACGCGAGACTGGCGCGACGGCATTCGATGCCACCGTAGAAGCCTGTCGAATGCGACTGCGTCCGATTCTGATGACGTCATTCGCGTTCATTCTGGGTGTCGTTCCACTGGCAATCGCTCACGGAGCAGGGGCCGAGATGCGTAGAACTCTGGGTATCGCCGTGTTTTCCGGAATGCTTGGTGTAACGATCTTTGGAATCTTCCTGACTCCTGTGTTCTACTTTGTACTAGAGCGTCTTGGCAGTCTCATTTTCGGCGAGCCAAAGCCAGTGCCAACTTCAGTTCCAACTCCAATGGACCACCACTGAGTGTTTTAAAAAAAGGGTTACTCAGAAACGCAGACGTTCGCGAAACGAGCCGACGAGTATTTCCGCTCGCCCCGAATCACAGTGTGAGACAAAAAGTTGGTCGTCCCGAATAAAATAAAGGGCGTCCTGTCGGAACTGGTACCCGAGATCGCATGCCTCTGAAAAAGACAACTCGGCGGCCCATCCCGGTTCTGCATGCCCGGTCCGTGGTGAGTATCCAATGACGCGCTGAATCCAGACGCCTCGCCGCACCAACTCGGTCTGCAACTCAAGGTCCGCCCTCGCATTGGCTTCCGAGGTCCATTTTTCACCTGTTGCGGCGTAGCCCGTGATAATCGCAAACTGACGCGGCCATGGACCATCGTAATCGGTAGGATCAAAGTAAGTTTCAAAGTATTCGGGATACATGCCGGTCATCGTTGCGGAAACTCCAGAAATGTTCAATAGATGCGTCTCAGCCCATTAAATGATCGCAGACAGTGAGGTGCCAGTCAGAGGAAATAGGAGTCGACGGCTGATATTCTGTGCTCAACAAGTTCAAGTCGCTCGAAAAGGCTCATTATGAAACACACCATTCTGACAATCATCGTAGCAATGCAATGCGCACGGGTTGTGGGAGCAGAGACTTCGCCGACACGAAACAAGACGAAACCGTTCTTTGTCTACTAACACGTCCGTCCTGACTCACGGTCCGCATCTGGAAACACCCGATGCGAACAATCCCTGTCAGCGCTGGCCAGCAGGATCCAAGTCCAACCTTGAGTACCTCGATCATCTGATGGGCAAGCTTCTTGACGGACTGAAGGCCGAGGGGCTCGACGAAAACACGTACGTCATCTTCCTCGGTGACAATGGCACAGGCAGCGATGGAAAAAGAACCTTGATCGTTCTGATGCCAAACGGACGTGCTCAGAAGAACGACCGTGCGAAAGGCAACGTCTTTGAATCAGCTCCGGCCTTTGGTGTCTTCGAGCGAGATCTTCTGGACGATGTGATTCCGGCGATAGAATCCCGTACTCGGTCCAGACCGATCGTGAACAGCAAGCACTCGCAGGCCTGTCGGTGGGCGGCGGTCAGTCGCTCAACTTTGGCCTCGGCCATCTGGACACATTCGCCTGGGTCGGCAGCTTTTCATCGGCACCTAACACCAGAATGCCCGAAGAGCTGGTTCCTGATGCGGCCAAGACAAGAGAACAACTCAAGCTGCTCTGAGCCAAAAGGCCGACGTACCTTCCGAACCCGCTGACCCGGTTCAAATCGATTGCGTGATCAAGCACGCGTTCTGAGACTCCTTCGAATACGAAGGCCAATCCGTCATGACTAGCGGATCAAGGATAACAATCAAACACTGGTTGGAACGCGAATGTGATTCCGCCCCGAATACACCCAGCGGGGAAGTTTTGCATCAACCAAAAAACGGCGAACACCGGCGCAACAAAAAACGCTCACGGCTTTCGCGGTGCGAATGGCGTGAGCGTTTAATTTTTCTGCATTCTCAATGGAGTCGGGCGACTTCCACTATGGGCTATGAAAGCTTCTTGGCCTTCATCAGCTTAGCAGCGTTGCCAGCTTGGCCGAAGGCGATCATGCGGGCGATGCAGACCTGCTTCATGGCGTCGCGAGCTGGCTTCAGATATTCGCGTGGGTCGAAGGCTCGTGGCTTTTCAGCAAAGATCTTTCGAATCGCGCCGGTGATGGCCATGCGGCAGTCCGTGTCGACGTTGATCTTTCGCACGCCGTGCTTGATGCCTCGCTGAATTTCTTCAACAGGCACGCCATAGGTTTCTTCCATCTGACCACCGAACTGACGGATGATATCCTGAAGTTCCTGTGGGACAGACGAGCTGCCGTGCATCACCAGGTGAGTATTCGGGAGGCGACGATGAATCTCTTCGATCAGAGACATCTTCAGTACTTCGCCGGTCGGCTTATGCTTGAACTTGTAGGCCCCGTGGCTGGTGCCGATTGCGACAGCCAATGCGTCGCATCCAGTCTCGGCAACGAAGCGTTCAGCTTCTTCCGGATCAGTCAGGTGAGAAGTATCCATGCCACCTGAAGCGCCGCCGGAGGCGTGTGAGTCGCGATCGCCAGGTTCCTTTTCCAGATCCTTATCGTGGGTATGAGCGCCGGCTGCTGGTGTTGCTGGAGCATGTCCAACCTGTCCCAGGCAACCGATTTCGCCTTCGACGGATACTCCCATGGAGTGAGCCACGAGCACAACTTCGCGAGTCACCTTCACATTGTATTCGTAGGATGCCGGAGTCGCTGCGTCTTCCTTCAGCGAGCCATCCATCATCACGGACGTGAAACCATACTTGATCGCGCTGTAGCATGTGGCCGGGCTGTTGCCATGATCCTGGTGCATAACGATTGGGAGGTCGGGATACAGCTCAGAAGCAGCCAGCATCAGGTGACGCAGGTAGTTGTCCTGTGAGTAAGAGCGAGCACCGCGGGAAGCCTGAACGATCACCGGTGAATCGGTTTCGCGAGCAGCCTCCATGATCGACTGAATCTGCTCCATATTGTTAACATTGAACGCAGCAACACCGTAGTTGTTTTCTGCAGCATGATCCAGAACAACACGAAGAGGAACCAGGGGCATTTGAGTACTCCAAACGCGAACAACTTTTTCGCGAGAATAAGGGCGAAAGAAGGCGGACAGGAATCTGTCTACCGCATCTTCACTCCGGGACGTGAAAACGAGCCATACAGGGTAACGGTCCACGCTATCGTTCGCAACGACCGGAGGACTCTATTGCCACTTGTGGAATCGCGCAGAATCCTGCGATCCACCTTCAGAAGGCTGCACAATGTCCATCCTCTGGCGTTCGGAATAAGCTTTTTCTGCAGCAAGCTCTGATTCCTCCCACGCCAAATATCCGACACACGCGGGAATTCCCAATTCTCTATCGCCTGCTTCCTGCTTCTTTGCTTGTTCATGTTTTTTCATTCTATCCGCAGCTCCTGCATCATTGTTCGCTCAGGCTCGCACGCCTCGAGAGCTCGCCGAGCAGCTGGCGAGCGTCTACGGTCACAAGCTGGACCAGGTCGCCTACATTCCGGCGCTGCCTTTGGTGGCGAAGCTGAGGCTGACGGAGATCACCGGAGATGAAAAGTACGCGGCCGACGTTCGAATGATTGTTGAGCCGTTTCGAACGGGAGAAAAGTCACCTGTCCCGAAGTCGGGCAGTGAGCAGGCCGGACACCTCATCTTCGCGGCATTGGCAGAACGATCTTCCGGAACAAATCGTGAACGATGGATCGGCTTGTGTCGCAGCGCGGCGGGTCAGATCTTTGATGATTCCGGAAAGGCTCTTCCCGTCATGCCATTCCATAATGAAATGAGTGATGTCGTGTTCATGGCCGGTCCCATTCTGGCGACGACTGGAAAGCTGACCGGTGACCAGAAGTGCTTTGACGCAGCCGCCGTTCACTTTGCATCAATGCGAACTTACTGCCTTCGCGAGGATGGGCTGTATCGCCATTCTCCATTGTGTGAAGCGGCGTAGGGACGAGGAAACGGATTCCCGGCGTTTGATCTTGCACTGGCGCTGAGTGACTGGCCGGAAGATCATCCGGCGTTTCAGCCTTTGCTGAAAGAATTCCAGATGCATGTCGCCGCATTGAAGCCTCATCAGGATCCCAAAACGAACTGCTGGCATCAGGTGATCGACCATCCCGAGAGCTACGATGAGTACTCCTGTACGTGCATGATCGGCTTCGCAATGGCTCGCGGAATTCGCCGTGGCTGGCTGTATCGCGATGACTATCAGCAAAACGTTGATCGGGCGTGGAAGGCGATCGAATCAGTACAAGCCCGAACGGTGATCTGGTCAATGTCTGCACGGGAACCGGCAAACAGAAGACCCTGCAGGATTACTTTGCCAGGCCCGCCATCCACGGCAAAGACGACCGCGGCGGCGCGATGGGGCTGATGTTTTCCACGGAACAGGGACTGAATAGCCCGTGACGCGGAGAGCCTGTGGCGTGTCATACGATGAGGTTTCGTGCACAATTGCACCTGCGGATTCGACGTTCCTGTGTTTGACCTTGCGGATAGTCTCATGCTGCGATTTGCTTTATTAATGGTGCCGATGTTTGGGTTTTGTTTTCACACAAGCGTAGACGCTGCGCAGGGCGATAATGAGACCACGGTGCGAGTCTTCATCTTTGCCGGGCAGTCGAATATGGTCGGCTCGGATTCAAAGATAGAGGACGTCGTTCGCTTCCCACCATTCGTCGGACTGGATCGGCCGCAGGAGAATGTGCGGTTCTCTTATTGCCTTGGCCGAGAGGACCAAGTGGCGTCCGATGGATGGGAGCCGCTGCGACCTGTTTACAACGTTGTCGGGCCGGAGTTAAGTTTCGCGCGCGAAGTGACTCGGCATATCAAATCGCCGATTGCGATCATCAAGATTGCCGCTGGAGGGACTCATCTGGGCGGCGACTGGAACCCGGACGAGCCATCAGGCTTCAAACTGTATCCCGTGGCGTTGGAGCAGATTCGATCATCACTGGCTCTGCTGGATCAACAGGGTGTGAAGTATCGCATTGAGGGTTTCATGTGGCATCAGGGTGAGAACGACATGTTCGAAGCCGACTACATGGCCAACTATGGAAAGAATCTTAAGAACTTCATCGCGTGCTGGCGGCGAGATTTGAAGAGTCCCGATCTTCGCTTCTACATCGGAGAACTTTGCACGAAGACAATCTGGGGAATGGACCTTCGTCCTCGCATGTATGCGATCAGTCTCGGCCAGAGGGAAGTCACCGACTCAGATCCGCTGGCCCATTATGTTCCAACAAACCATGTCGGTGTTGAGATTGGCGGTGGCACTGGCCTCCATTATCACTACGGTACGCTCGGCCAGCTTGAACATGGTGTGAATTATGCCCACGCGTACCTCAAAGCGATCGGACAATGGTCCTCAAAACCTCGCCCTCTGACGACATGGCCGTATGCGAAAGGATCGAGGATTAAGCTTTTCGTCATGGCCGGTCACCGCAACATGGAAGGCGAACGAGCGTTTGTACAGGACCTCGCAAAGCTTGAGGGAAGGGCAAGGCTGCTGCAGGATGATTCATCCATCGCGTGTCGTTACAGTCTGGGTGGTGGCTATAAGGTCTCAGACGACTGGGAACCGCTCGGTCCGTTTGGCTTCTATGAAACCTTTGGCCCGGAACTCAGCTTCGGATCGACGTTGAAAGCCGCTGGTGTCGAAAACATCGCGATCGCCAAGTTCACGCACAGCGGTTCGCAGATTATCGACTGGACTCCGGAAGGCAGTGAAGCGAAGTCTCGCAATCTTTACCCGACCTTTCTGCAGTTCGTGAAGGATTCGATTCAGCAATTGAAGGATCGAGGCCACGACGTGGAACTTGCAGGTATCTTCTATCACGTCGGTGAGAACGACATGTCGTGGGAACCGTTTCGTAAAGGAGCGGCAGGCCGCGTCATGTCACTTATGAATGCCGTTCGCAAGGATCTCAGCCAGCCGAATCTAAGGTGGTTCATCAGCCAGCAGACTCCGCCGGATCACGAAAGCGTGAATCGCGTGGACGTGACGTCAGAGATCGCTCAGGCTACCAGCGATGATCCCAACAAAATTCACATGAAACTGCTCGACCTGCCGCCTCAACGAGAACAACTGGTCATCGAAGCTTCGGGCACAGTATGGCTGGGCGAACGTCTGGCAGAGGAGTTCTTGTCAACACCTTGAGGCTTGCGTCTGAAACATAGTGACGGGCCCCAATTGACATGAGCCTGAGGCGCGGAAGAACAAACAGAAGCGATGCATTCGCATTGAAAATCAGGACATCCCATGAAACTGGCCTCACGAATCAATCTGATCATTCGCCGCATCCATCTTTATTCCGGCATTTTCCTGATGCCTTGGGTGCTGATGTATGGTATCACCGGCGCCATGTTTAATCATCTCGGATTGTTTCCTCGAATGCAGATCCAGGCAGTTGACGCACAGATGTCGTCCACAACGGAGATGAACGAATTCCCGGATGCCAACCAACTGGCAGCCCGGGTTGTGGATGCGATCCAGAGAGATGCCGATTCCTCTCGCATCAAGCTCTCAGACAATGCTCACGCAGAATTCACCAACGAAATCTCGTTCGAGGTCAAACAGGATGGACTTCAACACGTCGTCTACATCAACCCTGTGACTCACAACAGCTGGATCGGAACGATGCCGAAAAATGATGAGGATCCGGAGCTGCTGCTTCCCGCGATTCGCAACGTAAAGCTCAGCCCGGATCCTCAGGAAGCAGCAAAGAAAGCTGCGACCAGCCTGCTGGTCAGTGCTGGATTATTGAAGGGTAAAGAACCGCAGCCGTTCGGCTGGACC
>CAMAXD010000089.1 GCA_945861975.1 Candidatus Kuenenia stuttgartensis
GAGTTACCAGAAACACTGGCTGCGCAGGTGATCAAGCCTGAGGGAGAACTCAACGAAGACCAAAAGAAGGCCTTGGCAACAGACCTGCGAAAACATTTCTCGGAGAAAATTCAGCCCACCCTGGGCGACAAAGTCCCGGCGATCAAACACCGCGATGACCTGAAAAAGCAGCTGGCCGATTATCGCGCCGATCAGATGCCACGTCCGATGATCATGAGCGATAGTCAGCCTCGCGAAACAACGATTCTGTCACGCGGTGAGTATCTGAATCCGACGGAAAAAGTCTCCTTCGCCACGCCGGCCTTCTTACCGCCTCTGCCCGCCGGTGCTCCGACCAATCGTCTGGGATTTGCCCAGTGGCTGGTGTCCGCTGAGCATCCGCTGACCGCGCGCGTGCAGGTGAATCGCATGTGGCAGCACTTCTTTGGTGCTGGATTGATCAAGACGGCAGAAGATTTTGGCGTGCAGAGCGAGTATCCAATCCACGGACCGTTGTTGGATTGGCTGGCCGTGGAATTCCGCGAACATGGCTGGAGCATGAAGCATCTGCATCGTTTGATCGTCACCAGTGCAACGTATCGACAGTCCAGCCGAGTCACCCCGGAACTCAAACAACGTGATCCCGAGAATCGTCTGTATGCTCGTGCAAGTCGATTCCGTATGCCTTCGCTCCAGTTGCGAGACTGGGCACTGGCGTCGAGCGAATTGCTGAATCTCAAAGTCGGCGGCGTCCCGGTTTATCCTTATCAGCCGGATGGTATCTGGGAATCGCTGGCGATCACCAAAGAGCGTGACTTCACGTATCCGGCATCTCATGGAGACGACTTGTATCGACGAAGTCTCTACACGTTTTGGCGTCGTACGGTCGGGCCGGCGAATATGTTCGATACGTCGAATCGCCAGGCGTGTCGAGTTCGTCAGACTCCGACGAGTACTCCGTTGCATGCTTTGACGACACTGAATGACCCAACGTGGGTTGAGGCGGCCCGAGTTCTTGCGGAACGATGTTGCAAGGCTTCGTCAGACGTAGAATCACGGCTGACAAGAGCGTTTCGACAAGTGCTGGGACGTATTCCCACCGAGCGTGATCGTGCGATTCTGGCGCGAGCCTATGAAAAGCAGTTTGCGCTTTATTCCGCCCATGCTGATGCGGCCAAATCCTTGTTGTCTGTTGGTGAAGCCGCCCGCGATGAATCATTGGACTCGGCCGAGCATGCCGCAATGACGGCGGTGTGTCTTGCCATTCTGAATTTGGACGAAGCGTTAACCAGAGAATAGCTGCAAAAGAATTGCTCCGTGCGACTTGTTGCAAGAGAACTCCCGAAAGAGATCAATCATGACGAACCCGTTTCTGGATAACGCCGCTCGCGTCACTCGCCGTCAGCTGTTTGGCACATCGGCCAGCGGAGTCGGGCTTGCGGCTTTGGCGTCGCTGATGCAATCGTCTTCGGCCAGCGGAGCCGAGCCTCCTCTGCCGGGTTTGCCGCATTTCGTGCCGAAAGCCAAACGCGTTGTCGTCCTCTGGCAAGGCGGCGGTCCGTCGCACGTCGACCTCTTCGACGATAAACCTGTGCTGCGCGAGATGGCCGGCAAGGATATTCCCGACACCATCCGCGGGACAACGCGACTGTCGACGATGTCCAGTGGATACGGAAAATGGCCGTGTCTACCGTCGATCAAGCCGTTTCGGCGATATGGCCAGAACGGAATGTCGCTGAGCTCAATGCTGCCCAACGTGGGATCGATCGCTGATGACATTTGTGTCGTTCGCAGCATGCACACGGAAGCTGTGAATCATGCGCCTGGAGTCACGTTCTTTATGACGGGTGCGCAGGTGCCTGGTCGTCCCAGTATGGGAGCATGGCTGTCGTATGGGCTGGGCAGCGAAACCGACAATCTCCCCACGTTTGTGGTGATGACCTCCAGCGATAAAGCCAGGACCTGCGGTCAGTTGTTTTTTGATTATTACTGGGGCAGCGGATTTCTTCCCAGTCGTTATCAGGGCGTCCGCTTCCGGAACACCGGAGACCTTGTGCCTTATCTCGCAAATCCGCCGGGGGTCACTTCTGGCTCACGCCGCGATCTGCTGGACGACATTGTCGCTATGAATCAGGCCCATCTGGAAGATTATGGCGATCCCGAGATTGATACTCGAATTGCTCAGTACGAAATGGCGTTTCGGATGCAGTCGAGTGTTCCGGATCTTGTCGATTTTTCCGGCGAGACAAAAGCCACGCTGGATCGTTACGGCGCCGACGCGCTGGCGAAGGGGACGTTTGCCAACAACTGCCTGATCGCTCGCCGATTGCTGGAGCGAGGCGTTAAGTTTGTGCAATTGATGCATGCCGGTTGGGATCAGCACGGCAACCTGCATACTCAGCTTGAACAGCAATGTATCGACACCGAAGGCCCTTCCGCCGCGTTGGTCAAAGATCTGAAGGAACGCGGGATGCTGGATGACACGCTTGTTGTCTGGGGCGGTGAATTCGGGCGGACGCCGTTTGGTCAGGGAGATCCGGCGAACCCGAAAGGTCGCGATCACTTTGGTCGGGCTTACAGTTGGTGGATGGCTGGTGGAGGAATCAAGCCCGGGACGGTGTATGGCGAGACCGACGATTTTGCCTGGAACATCGTGCAGAATCTGGTTCATGTTCATGATATGCAGGCTACGATCATGCATCTTTGCGGCGTCGATCATACGCGACTGACTTACCGCTATCAGGGCCGTCAGTATCGCCTGACAGATGTGCACGGACATGTTGTTGACGGGATTCTTGCGTAAGATTTCGCCCATCAACGCAACGAACCGCATGTTCGGGTCACAAGTGACGCCAGAAATGCGGTTCGCAGGATATAAGTTATTCAACGCACACGAGGTCGCCAATCCATAGCGGCCTCCGTGTCGAGGAATCTCGTTTGAGTTCAGAGTGATCCCATGTGTTCACCGAATGTTCTCCACTCCAGCAGAGACGGATCCGCCACCTTGCGGTATCCCAGACTCATCACGACCTCCAGAACTTCGCTCCATGTCGGGAATGGTCGACCGCTCTTGCGTTTGTAGTCATCCATGGCACGCATAAACTCGATTTCTCCATCCGAGTAATCTCGTTCGCAGGTTGTGGGGTCGATCTGACGTCGACGCTCCAGTCGACGACGGTCCATGATTTCTCGGCGAGCAGAAATCCCTGGATCTTCGAATCGGACTTCCTCTTCCGGTTCCGAAGCGACTTCCTTGACGGGCCTGACTGGTCGCCGTTCCGGCTTCGTGCGGCGCTGTGATGATCTGCGTCGATCCGTGACCAGGACATCAGTATCATAATCCGACATACAACACTTTCTTCGCGTTCTGGGGAGAAACGAGACGGGCTTAGTCCGCAAATCAAAATCGCGACGGGCAGAACGTCATCGCGAAACATTGATTTGCAGAATGGACTCTGTGCTTGAGTATTACCCCTGAATTGACGACAGGGCGAAATAAGCCGGTTGGCTCAACATGTTCATTCAAGGAAACATTAGCCTTCGCGTAAGAAAACCGTTTAAAACAGTTGTAGCGACCAGCGACGAAGATCCTGAGCTGATTCTGGAAAAGTGCGATTCAGAGGTCGCTTTCTCTGAAGCTCCTTGTTTCGGGTTTTCCCCAGGGGTGCAGCAGAGGTCAAAATGATTGTTTAACGAAACGCTCAGCCAGTGACAGAGTCGACAATCCGCCAAATGCCATGCTGCTGACTCCATGCACGTAATCGTTCGTAAACGCAGCGGCAAGTTATTGGTTTGCCATTGAGCAGGAGATTCGTTCTGGTCGCCGAAGTTCTCGGCCTGCTTGCAGCGTGAGACGATTCGCACCACAATCCGGTCGCCGGAAATTAACCGGCTGGACCCCGATTTCGATCAAGGCCGAATTGCAGGTGCGCTGATGTTCGTGCGAGCGTTGCTGACTATCTCTGTACTGACTTACTGTTTGACTCTTTCGCTCGTCGCTACGGCAGAGGAATCAGTTCGCTATTCCACTCAGGTGGCTCCGTTGCTGCAAAAGTATTGCGTGAGCTGTCATAGTCGCGTGGATGCTCAGAACGGGCTCTCTTTGCAGGCCCCTGATGACATTCGGAAAGGCAGCGAGAATGGTCCAGTGCTCGACGAGACCACCGCTGCAAAGAGTCGGCTGCTTGAGGTGTTGGTCAGCACTGGCGACGACCACATGCCACCAGCCGATGAAGCTCAGCCTTCAAAAGATGAGTTGGCGATTCTCACCCAATGGCTACACGAAGGTGGAAAATTCGACAGTCGTATGGCCGTGTTGCCAGCACTTCCGAAAGTCGCAGTCACCGCATTGAAGGTCAGATCTCCGGCATTGGCTATGGCCTTGTCAAAAGACGGCCACACTGTGCTGTCTGGTCGATTTAAACTTGTGGAACAGCGAACAGTTCAGAACGGTGAACTTGTTTGGAGCCTGCCGATCGCAGACGGCAAGGTGAACGGACTGCGTCTTTCGGCCGACGGGACGAGAGTTCTGCTGGCCACGGGCACTCCGGGGCTTGCTGGTCGAGCGGTCGAAGTTGTCATTGGACAGGACTCAATTCAAAAGGAGTTCGCTGGCCACAACGATATTCTGTATTCGGCCGACTGGTCTCCGGACGGAACCACTGTCGCAACGGCCGGATACGACCGTCGCATCATTTTGCACAATGCGGAAACGGGTGAGAAGATCCGTGAAATGACCGGCCACAACGGCGCGGTGTTTGATCTTCGATTTAGTCCGGATGGTAAGTTGCTGGCTTCTGCAAGTGCCGACGCCACGATCAAAATCTGGCATGTGGCTACCGGAGAACGTTTTGATACGCTCAGCCAGCCACAGGCCGAACAATATTCGGTGGTCTTTACTCCTGATAATCGATTTATTCTGGGGGCTGGAGCAGACTGCCGAATTCGAAAGTGGCAGCTTGTGTCGCTTGATGGGCCGCAGATTAATCCGTTGATCATATCCCGATTTGCTCATGAGGGCGTGATTACTCGAATGGCGATTTCCGACGACGGTCGGTATCTGGTCACGACGTCCGACATGGGATCAATCAAGACCTGGGATGTCCCAACGGTTAACGAACAATCGGCCGAAAACCTCACTCAGGACCTTGTCACAAGTCTGGCGATCGACAGTGCAAACGCTCGCGTTCTGATCTCCACAACGAAAGGCGAACATCGATCTGTCGCTCTGCCGGAAATCGCTTCCAAAACGGAAGCACGTGACGCGGCGGCAGTGGTCGTCATGACCGAAGCCGCAGGACCATCGGCAGAGTTGACTGAAATGGAGCCCAACAGTGAACTTGCGGTTGCGCAGGCTGTTCCGTTTCCTGCAAACATCTCGGGTGTGATCGATGGTGGAACTTCCGCCGGCGATGAGGATCAGTTCCGCTTTGAGGCGAAGAAGGGGCAGCCGATTCTGCTTGAGGTCAAGGCGTCCCGTGATAAGTCGGCTCTGGATTCCACGTTGGAAGTGGTGACACCGGATGGTAAGCCTGTCTTGCAGACGCAATTGCAGGCCGTGCGAGATTCCTACTTCACATTCCGCGGGAAGGATTCCGACACGGCTGATGATTTTCGAGTCTTCAACTGGCAGGAAATGGAATTGAACGAGTATCTCTATGCTGACGGCGAAGTCGTGAAACTCTGGCTCTACCCGCGTGGTCCGGATTCTGGTTTCAAAGTTTATCCCGGCGCGACACTGCGTCAGACTTATTTCGGAACAACTCCGACTTCACATCCTTTGCAGGGACCTGCGTTTATCGTGGTGCCTTATTCGGCAGATGCGGTGTTGAAAGATACGGGACTGCCAGTATTTCCGATTTACAGCCAAAACGATGATGACTCGATGCGTCAGTGGGGCAAAGATTCGCGGCTGACATTCGTGCCTCCGGCCGATGGCACTTATGTCGTGCGTCTGAAGGATGCTCGCGGATCCCAGGGAGCCGACTACAAGTACCAGTTGATGCTGCGACATCCACAGCCGGATTTCAACATAGCGCTGGCCGGAGATGCGTTTACCATCCACAAGGGAACTGGTCGCGAAATCATTTTCACAGCGACACGGCTTGATGGCTATGACGGCCCGATTGAGATCTTCGCGGAGAATCTTCCAGCCGGGTTTACTCTGTCAGATCCTGTCATCATTCAGCCGGAACAGCGTCAGGCGATGGCTATTCTTATTGCATCCAACGATGCTGTTCAGCCTGCAGAAGAGGCTGTGAAGGGTGTCCTGTTTAAAGCTCGCGCAAGAATTGCCGACAAGGATGTGGTCCACGATGTGGGCGGGCTGAAGACTTTGGCAATCGCGGAGAAGCCGAAGATATCGGTACGCATTCTGACCGCTGAGCAACAGGCTGCGGGCCAGAACGAGCATACTCCTGAGCTGACGGTGTGGGCGGGAGAAACCGTGCACGCATTTCTAAAAGTGGAGCGGCTGGACCATACCGGGCTCGTGGAGTTTGGCAAAGAAGATTCCGGACGCAACATGCCTCACGGAGTGTTCGTTGACAACATCGGGCTGAATGGTCTGATGCTTCTGGAAGGCCAGAACGAACGCGAATTCTTTATCACCACAGCCAAGTGGGTGCCCGAATCGAGCCGTCCGTTTTACCTGAAGTCCAGTGTCGACGGTATCACAACTCTGCCGGTCATGTTGCACATTCGCCATCGCAGTTCTGCGGAACCGAAGACGGCGGCGAAGTAGTTGAACAATTCTTGTCGATGCCAAACATGCAGAGTTACAGTGCGAGCGGCGACACGGAATACGACAGGGCAATCACAGATGTGGATTTCAGAGCTCGTTTCATAGCTTCAGGAAAATCCGCTGGCGGTACAGCCACAGCAGGAACAACCAGTAGAGCAGAAACACCGTCGAGGGCACCGTAATCGGGCCGTACCATAAGGGATCGAGAGCTTTGGGGCCAAAGACGTTTTCGATCATACCGGCGAGATGTACCTTAACCACGCTTTCGCGCGTCCAGCCTGAAATTGTCTGCCCCAGCATGTAGGTCAGAATAGAATTCATGCCAACCACGATAAGAGGAAACGCCAGCAGTTTCAGAGGCAGGATGTCAAACAGGAAATAGAACAAGGCCAGCATACCGATCACATAGCCGCCGCTGAACAGAACCCAGCCTGGCGTCCAGATGCGTTTGACGATCGGACAGACATACTCATGGGAAGCGATGCCCAAACCGAAGCAAATTGCAGCTCCGGTGATCAGAATCCCCAGCTTGGACCATTTCGACAAATCAATTCGCAACAGGATCTGACCGCATAAAATCCCCAGCAGTGTGGTGCCAATTGACGGGATAAAATTTAAGGTTGTGTAGCCGCCCGTGTTGGGCTTGTAAGGTTCTGTATTCAGCAGAAACCATTGACGATACCAAGCTGGTTTCTCGGTGTCCTTCACTTCCTCGTCGGCAGGCGTTGGTTTTTCGTCAGCAACCGGTGTTCCATTGGCAGCCGCAGCCACTTCTTCTTTTGCTGGAGCCTCATTCTGCGTTTCTGTTTCGGCCATTGGAACTGGCTTCAGGGCCAATCGAAGATGTGGCAATAGCCAACTGTCGAATTTGTACGCCGCATTCGCGTTCTTGGACCACGCCGCAAACTTCCCTTCAAAGATCTCGCCATTCTCCTGACTCGCGCTGACGGCGGCATAGTCGTAATTCGCGGTGGGTGGATTCATGGAGAACCAGCCCCCGTAGCCACCAAGGATCACGAACAGGGCGATCACCTGATAGAGTGGTCGCCAGTGATGCATAACCCATGCAAAGAAATAGCCAAGCCCGATCTGGCATAGCACGTTGGGGAAGATCCAAAGAGTTTTCTCATGTCCCAGGGACGACAGAAAAACTCCCAATAACACCAGAGCGACCGAACGGATGATGGCGTGCAGAGTACGCCCAAATACTCCCTGACCGTTGGATTCTCTACGTTGGCTGGAGAACGGCATGGCCGCACCGACCATGAACATGAACGAGGGTTGAATCAGGTCCCAGAACGAGACACTCACTTTATTGTAGACACTCAGCCACCTCGGATGGTCGAAATGGAAACCGATGGCCTGCCAGTTGTCCCAGTTGTGGACTTCCCAGACCGGAGATGATTTCTCGATCTTTGAAAAGGCCAGAATCCCGAATCCTCCGGCCGCCAGCATCATCATGATGAAGCCACGGAAGGCGTCCAGTGACACAAGACGATCACTTTGGCCAGTTGAGAGCGAACTCGACCGCCGCCGGCTGCGTACTTCTCTGTTGTCGTTGAGATTTTTTCCACTGCTGACATCGGCCATTGAATTCACTGCCGAGGATGAAGGAGAATTCCGGTTTAGAGGAGCCCCCATGGCGATGGTCGAACTATCGGTTTTGGCAGCCTCCAAAGATGCAGAAACGGGGGGCTTTTGGGGCAAACTGGGCTTTGCTGGAACTGGTTTATCGGCCACGGCTGATCTCCAAAGAATCCTGATTCAGGCCGCCGGAGTGTACGCAGCCACGTCAGAACACGCCAGAATGGTATTTACTTGTGCGAAATTCGGGGGTGGTTCAGGCCAGTCGAATGACGTGGAAGCCTCAAAGGTGTACGCTTCGCAGCTTTTCCTCGGTTCATTTTGTAAACGCGGTCGAGAACTTGTCACCTGAAGCCCACTCATGGGCTCGCAGCCCGTTCCTGCCCGGTTTCTGAAACCGATCTACCGCTTCATTTTTTGCAGTACGTCAGTGGGCGTTAAAGGACAGCAGACATGGGAATTCCGAAAGTGGCGATTGTGGGTCGCCCCAACGTCGGAAAGAGCTCGTTGCTGAACTGGCTGGCCGACCGATTGATCTCCGTTGTTGACCCGACCGCCGGAGTGACTCGCGATCGTGTCACATGGATTATGCATGAACGAGATCGCTACTTCGAACTCATGGATACCGGCGGGATCGGTATCGTTGACAGCGATGATCTCTCGGAAGACATCGAACGTCAGATTCAGACAGGGCTTGATGAGTGCGACGTGATGCTCTTCGTCGTCGACGCCAAGGCTGGCGTGACACCCCTGGATGAACAGGTCGCCGACCGACTGCGACGCATGAGCAAACCGTCGATACTCATTGTCAACAAGTGCGATTCCCCGAAACTGGACCAGGAAGCCGCCACATTCCTGACGCTGGCCAATGTGCCCTATGTGGCAACCAGCGTAAAGGCCAATCGTAATCGAGACCTGCTGATCGATGCGATTGTTGAGCTGCTTCCAGCAGCTCGCGAGACTGAAACGGCAGAAGGCGACTATCTGCTTCAGCCATCTGACATGCGTCTGGCCGTTGTCGGGCGCCGCAACGTCGGCAAGAGCACGTTCATCAACCAGCTCGCGCAGAGCGAACGCGTGATCGTCAGCAATATTCCCGGGACCACTCGCGACAGCATCGACATTCGCTTTGAGGTCGATGGCAAGTCTTTTATTGCGATCGATACCCCCGGTGTTCGCAAGAAAAAGAGTCTGGCCAACGACATCGAATTCTACGGCCTTGTGCGAGCGCAGCGAAGCATTCGTCGCGCGGATCTGGTGCTGATGTTTTTTGATGCTACGCAGACGATTTCCAAAGTCGACAAGCAATTGGTTGAAGAGATCAATGAGCATTACAAGCCGTGCATCTTTGTCATCAATAAGTGGGATGCGGCTCTGGATGCGGAGATGACGACAGAGAAGTGGGTGAAGTATCTTCTGGACACATTCAGTTCGATGCGTCACGTCCCGATCGCGATTATCACGGCAAAAGATGGTCGCAATATTCGTAAGCTTGTGAATCTGGCTCAGTCGGTTTACAAGCAGGCGAATCTCCGCATGAGCACTTCTCGGCTGAATAAAGCTGTGCAAAAAGCGATTGAAAAGAATCCACCGCCGATCAGAAAGAATCGTCGTCCGAAGATTTACTTCGCATCACAGATCGCAGGTTCTCCTCCCACAATCGTGCTGAAGTGCAACGAGTCTTCTCTGCTGGACGAATCGTGGAAGCGATACCTGCTGGGTTATCTGCGGGAGGCGACTCCGTTTCAGGAAGTCCCTATCCGGTTGGTTCTGCGAAGCCGAAACGAGAGCGATCCGGATCTTTTGAGCGGTGACACGCCTCTGCCTCCGAAGATGACATCTGACGCGGAAGTTCTTGACGAAATCGATGACGAACCAGAAATCAATGAACTGACGGATGAGCAACTTCGCGGAGAAGATGATTCGGAATTCGATGAATCATGGGATGATTCCGACGTCTACGCGGATGACATTTTGTCTCTCGAAGACGATGATCCGGATCAGCCTGCTCCAAACTTTGTGGATGATGACGAGCTATAGTCTGTCGAGGAATTTCAGATGATGAGTGTACGTTGGTGTCTGTTGGCGATTGCGACTGTGGTCGCTTGTGATTCAATCAGTGTTGCCGATGTGCGGCTACCTGAGGTGATCAGCGATAATATGGTATTGCAGAAGGACATCCCGCTTCCGATCTGGGGCTGGGCGGCAGCCGGTGAAGACGTCACCGTGACACTGGGTGATTCAACGGCGACGACAAAAGCTGATGGCAGTGGCAAGTGGAGAGTCACCCTGCCAGCGATCAAGACGGCCGGTGGGCCTCACGAAATGATCGTGAAGGGCCAGAACGAAATCAAAGTCGCGAACATTCTCGTGGGCGAAGTTTGGGCCGGGTCGGGCCAGTCCAATATGCAATGGAGTGTTTCTGCGTCCGTGAACGCAGGAGAGGAAATTGCGAATGCGAAGTTCCCAAAGATTCGCCTGTTCATGATTCCGCTGATTCCTTCCGGAACTCCCGCGGACCACGTCGCTGCCAGATGGGTGGAATGCTCTCCGGAGACTGTGGGCGGCTCATCCGCGGTCCTCTATTTCTTCGGTCGAGAGATCCATCAGAAGCTGGACGTTCCTGTCGGTTTGATCACCACGGCCTGGGGCGGGACTCGTATCCAGCCATGGATCCCGCCACAGGGCTACACGGCAGTTCCGGAACTGGAAGCCGAAAAGAACGAATGGCTCGGGATGCTGAAAGGCTATTCCGACGCACTGGCGACTTATTCAGAAAGCGTGAAAGCATTTTCAGCAACTGTAGCCGTCGCCAAATCAGGCGATCCATTGCCGGCAGCTCCAGGAGATCTGCCGTCGCATCCGTTGAACAGCAATTATCAACACACCGGACTCTATAACGGGATGATTCATCCGATTGTGCCCTTTGGTATTCGTGGTTTTCTGTGGTACCAGGGAGAGTCGAACAACGGCCAGGGAATGCACTACTTTCAGTTGAAGAAAGGTTTGATTGAAGGATGGCGTTCGGTCTGGAATCAGGAAGGCAATCGCGATTTTCCATTCCTGTATGCTCAGCTTGCCCCGTACAACTACGGCGGTGATCCGACCCGTCTGGCTGGTATCTGGGAAGCACAAACAGCAACGTTGTCGGTGAAGAACACCGGCATGGCTGTGCTGACAGACATCACAACGATTGGCGATATTCATCCGCCGAATAAGCAGGAAGTCGGCCGTCGACTTTCACTCTGGGCCTTTGCTCACACTTATGGTCAGCCAGAACTGGTGTATTCCGGACCGCTCTACAAATCATTGACGACTGACGGAAACAAAGCCGTCGTCAGCTTTGATCACGCCGTGGGCCTGAAGTCTCGAGACGGCCTGGAATTGTCGTGGTTCTCTGTTGCCGGTGACGACAAGAAGTTCGTCAAAGCAATGGCGAAGATTGAAGGAGACACGGTCGTTGTCACCTCAGAAGGTGTGGCAAAGCCGGTTGCAGTTCGCTTCGGCTGGAATCACATCGCCGAACCTAATCTCAGCAATGGTGCAGGGTTGCCGGCTTCTCCGTTTCGAACGGACAACTGGACTGATGCGGAGAATGCAACTCCTTAAAAAAGTGCGATGTCAAAGGGCGGTGTCAGAATTTTTCTAACGAATGCAGGCCGGCTCGTGTGCAGCGAGTTCCGGCCTGCGACGCGCTGCTCTTGAACAGATCGCTGACAGAGCACTGGAATCCCTGTTGAATCGCCCCGGATTCAAAGCCACGGTGCTCATTCACTCTGTTTTTTGTTGCTATTGTGGGAACTCGCCAGACGGCCTCCCAAGTGCCGCTTCACCGCAGTTTCTGATTGCCGACAATGCTTTGTGAAGGCCTTTGCCTCGCGTTGTAACCGGCTGTTTTACGGCGAATTCGATAAATCCCGGTTGACGCAGTTTTGTTCCAAGATACCCTTCCGCCTGCAGTCATCTCGATGGCGCGGGAATAAGTCTGATTGAACACAGTGATTATCAATCGAAGAATTCGATTGATAACGGCAAGGATGGAATCGTGGCGACGACGGATTGGAAGACGATTCAGCAGGTGTCTTTGTTGTCTCCGGCTCATGCGGCTGGGACCTTGATGCAGCTCAGCGGAAAACTTCTGTCAGAAGGTGTGAAGGCTGCGAATTTTGAAACGTTCATGCGTTTGGCTTTGTCCGAGATCGCCACTGAACTCTCTGTTCAGTGGATTGCTCTGGTTCAGCGGATTCCCGGGCCAGGCTGGGCGACTGTGGTTGAACATGGGCAGCAGGCCCTGGCGATGCGTCCCGTTGCACTCTGGGATAATGCTCTGGAACGAGATGCCGCGGGAGTTTCAAAGACGGATCAGGGACGGATTGTCGCTGCGTTTCCGCTGACTGCAGGAACTCCGTTCGGTCATCTTTTGGTCACTGTGGGGCGACATGCGGATGCGGATCTTGGCGAGTCAGGCCTGTTGATCGCGCGAACGCTGTCGATGGCACTGACGTTGGTTGATCGCGAGTTGCAGAACCGCAGGCAGGTGGAGCGATTGCGATCGACTCTGAAGATTGCGACGAAGCTGTCGATGGCCGAAGACGCGGCTCCCCTGTTGGAACAGATTGCTCACGAGGCAACTCGATTGCTGAACTGCGATCGCAGCAGCATTTTCCTGTGGGACAAGGAACGCAACGAAGTTGAAGCGCGGCCCGCGCTGGGAGTGAAGGGGGCTTCGTTACGGCTGCCTTTTGGCGAAGGCATTGTCGGTGAAACGCTGAAAACCGGCCAGGCCATTTGTGTTGACGACGCGTATGACGATCCAAGATTCAATCAGGAGGTCGATCGAAAAAGCGGCTATCGGACTCGTAATCTGATCTGCGTACCCCTGCGTGATGCCAGCAATAACGTCGTTGGGGCTTTCGAAGGGATCAATCACAACGAGAATCGACCATTCACTCAGGATGATGTGGAATGCCTGACTCAATTGGGAACTCAGGCGGCTGTGGCCCTGCGGAACCTGCAGGAACGCAATCTCCTTCATCGCAGCAACAGTCAACTTGCGGAGCAGGTCACCAAGGGAGTTTCGATCATTGGCGACAGCATGGCTATCACTGCTCTGCGAGATACCGTGCGTCGCTTGGCAAATACTGATTTGCCAGTGCTGGTTCTGGGTGAAAGCGGAACTGGCAAAGAAGTGGTTGCTCAGTCGTTACACTACGCAGGGAATCGCTCCAACTGCCCGTTCGTGGCCGTCAACTGTGCCGCGTTAACGGAGTCATTGCTGGAGAGTGAGCTGTTCGGACATGAGCGAGGCGCGTTCACGGATGCTCGTGATATGCGTCAGGGGAAATTTGAACTGGCCGACGGGGGAACGCTGTTTCTCGACGAAATTGGCGACATGAGCCCTGGCGGTCAGGCCAAGCTTCTGCGAGTTCTGGAGCAGAAAGTGATTACTCGTGTTGGCGGCTCACAGTCGATTCCTATCAATGTGCGAATTGTGGCGGCCACGAACACAAATCTCAGTGAAGCTGTGCGAGCTAAGCGATTTCGTGAAGACCTGTATTATCGCCTTGGTGTAGTCAGCCTCGATCTGCCTTCATTGCGGGAACGACCGGAAGATATTCTTCCACTGGCAGAATTCTTTCTGCGACGCTTCGCGATTCAGGCTCGTCGACCGAATCTGCAGCTCTCTTCGGAAGCCCGCCGTCGGCTGCAATCTCATACATGGCCCGGCAACGTCCGCGAATTACGTAATCTGATGGAACGCATTGCCTTTCTTGCGCCAGGGGATCGCGTTGAAGCAGAAGATCTGGCATTCATCCTGAATCCTGACGCTGATGGTTCACGTTTACCGTCGTTGGAGCTGGGGCTGGACGAGGCGACTCGAGAATTTCAGCGGGACTTCATTCGTCGCAGTATTCGTCAGGTGAATGACAACATGACCGATGCGGCTCGGCTGCTGGGGCTGCATCGCTCGAATCTCTACCGCAAAATGAAGCAGTTGGAGATGAAAGAAGTTGGCGGAGGTATCTGATCAAGAAGACAGATCTGCAATTCGTGATTTCAGAACTTGAATACAGCGGCGACAACTCCTGAAGCTGATTCTGATTGCATTTTAAAGTGACTTTTCGCTCCGCAATAGGAGGCCCGGCCTCGAAGACAAGAGCACCATGGCTGAGTTTCGCTTTCGAATCGCATCGTCAGCTTCGAACGCGGCTCAAGCCAGCAACCGACAACTATGCCCGTAAGACTTCCGTAGTCCATCGGAACCACTGATTCGATCTTTTGAGAATCCGTTTGAGGCCTGCAGGCGGATATGCTCGGGTCGACTGCGTGTCGAGGCAAAATGCGTCAATCAGGCATCTGCGGAAATCCTGTCGGGGGACTTTTCGGGCAGACTCCTGACGGACCGCTTAAATCAGGATTGTCCTCTTTTACAAAAGCCTGAAAACCTCTACAAACTGCGGATTACGGCCCAGAGAATCCCAGGGCCGACGAAAAGTAAACAGAGTGAAGTACTGACCTACTTCAGGATTCCCATCACGCATCGAACACTCGGAATTTTAATGAGCGGAGCAGACCGATATCAGGGATCAGCGACAGAGTCCGCTGTGGACAGAGATCCGGTTCGTCGTCTCCTTGCAGACTCCGCTCCAATGATCATGCCCCTCGATTCTTCGCCCGGTATTCCTCAGTTTCAGCCTGCGATTGGATTGGGTGGGGCACATCGGCAAACGCTTTGGGGAACTTTGTTTCCGTCACGAGTGAAGTTGTACGGAACGACCGAGCGACGATTGCGACTGAATGATGGGGACCTTGTTGTTATGCATGACAACTGTCCCGCTGGTTGGCAGCGAGGTGACCATACCGTATTGCTCATGCACGGACTTTGCGGCTCACATCAGAGCGGCTACATGGTGCGTCTGACAAGCCGCCTGATGTCTCAGGGGATTCGTGTTTTTCGATTAGATCATCGAGGCTGCGGCGCGGGAGCACTGTTAGCGAAAAATCCTTACCATGCGGGGCGAACGGAAGATGTCGCTTCAGCAGTGCAGATGCTTGAGCGACTCTGTCCAGGGTCTCCGGTTTCTATCGCCGGGTTTTCACTGAGTGGTAACCTGTTGCTGAGATATCTGGGAGAGAATCCGGATGAGTTACCTCTCTGCCTGTTTCGAGCTGTCGCGGTTTGTCCTCCGATCGATCTGCATCGCTGTGCGGCTCGTTTGAATTCATCCGCCATGGGCCAGCGTTATGACTGGTACTTTACGAGACTGCTAATCAGTCAGATCGCAAATAGTCCGCTCTGGAAGGATCATCTGCCCTTGGCAATGGTGCGACAACTCCCACGTCGACTGTATGATTTTGACGAACTCTACACGGCTCCCGCGTCGGGTTTTGAATCGGCTGACGATTATTACAATCAGGCGTCTTCGGCGCGAGTGATTGACCAGATTCGGGTTCACACGACGATTCTGGCGGCAGAAGATGACCCCGTGGTTTGTGCACAGCCATTTCTCGATCTGAAGCTGCCCACCAATGTCAGTCTATGCCTGACAAAGCATGGTGGTCACCTGGGTTTCATCGGACGTAGTGGCGTAGATCCGGATCGACGATGGATGGACTGGCGATTGATCGACTGGCTTTTGACGTAGCGAATTTTCTCTCCTGAGTGTCGATACGCACGGATGCGATCTCCTTCAGAAAAACTCCTGAACCTGCTCACATCCAGTGGCCTCTGTCATCGAGCCGAACTGGATTCGTGTGAGCCTTTGGTTCGGCGACTTAGTCATGACCTGCCCGACTTTGATTCGGTGTGGGTGGATGCCCTGGTTGAACGCAAACTTCTGACCCCGTGGCAGGCTGACCAGATTCTGGGCGATCACCTCAAGAAGATCGTCGTCGGCCGTTATTTCTGCAACGAACCGCTCGGGCGAGCCACCTTCCTGGCCAGCGACTCACGTCATAAATCAAGCGTGATTCTGCGATCATTGATGCCTCATGGTTCGCGGACAGGGCAAGGTTGGGAGTCTCGCACCGCCGATCTGCTGACTTCAATCGATCGTTGCCGAAGTTCGGCTCCTGCGGAACTGGCACTGCCGATCGAACTTATTGCTCAAAATCCTGACGACTCCCCAAAGGCCGCCGGTCTGGAATCCGCCGCTGCTTCGTTTCTGGTGTCCCCGTATATTCGCGGCTGGTCTATGGAAGAACTGTTGATTCGCGGTGGTCGACTTCCGTGGCCGGTTATCGCCGAGATTGGTCGCGAACTTCTGACAATGCTGGCGTGGCTGGAGTCGGTGCGACTGCTTCACGGAGACATCGTGGCTCGAAATGTACGACTGGATCCTGCGGGACGAATTCATCTGGTCGATCCCTTTGTGCGGCGATTCCTTCAGCCTCAATTTGCTCTGTCAGATCGCCTCACACTGCGTGATTGCGATGGTGTTGCTCCGGAACAAGTCGGATCCGGACGCCTGGCTGATACTCGCAGTG